>NZ_NHCK01000020.1:0-17901 GCF_002172815.1 Hyphomonas sp. TMED31
TAGGGCGACTTGTAGAGGCGCCGCCAAGACGCGCCCGGTATTTTCGGGAGGAGTTCGGCGGATGACCGACACGACAGCTGGCCAGACGGCTACAGACGGCCATATCACCGGTTTCGGCTCCAAGGGCTATCGCACTTATGTGCTCGTAGCCCTCATGCTGGTCTACACGCTCAACTTCATTGATCGCACGTTGATTTCGGTTGTCGCCCAGCCGATCATCAACTCTTTCCAACTGAACGATACACAATGGGGCCTGTTGTCCGGTCCGCCCTTTGCGTTGTTCTACGCCGCGATGGGCATTCCGATTGCCATGTGGGCCGACCGGGCCAATCGCGTCCTGATCATCGGGTTGTGCATCATCATCTGGTCCGTCATGACGGCCCTGTGCGGTGTGGCATCAGGCTTCATCTGGCTGCTCATATTCCGGGTTGGCGTGGCCGTAGGCGAGGCCGGCTGCCCCCCTCCCGCCAATTCGCTCATCACCGACTATTATCCACCCAAGAGCCGTGCCGGCGCGCTTGGTATCTATTCCATGGGCGTGACACTTGGCGGCGTGCTGGCCCAACTGTTCGGCGGTACAATTGCCGGCATCAAGGGGGCCGATTTCGGTGCCTGGGTCCAGTCTATCGGTCTTGGTGGCCTGTTTACCGGGCTCGACTGGGCCACGGTGGAAGGCTGGCGCATTGCCTTTGTTCTGGTGGGGGCGCCCGGTGTGCTGATCGCCTTGATCGTCATGTTCACGATCAAGGAACCGCCGCGGGGCTATTCCGACCCACCTTCGGCCAAAAGTGCGGAGAAGGCGCCATTCTTTGACGCGTTCAGGGAGTTCTCACCAAAGCCAACCTTTTGGTGGCTATCACTGGGCGCTGCGCTGGTCGCTTTTGTTGGCTATGGCCTGATCAGCTTCCAGGCACCATTCCTGCAACGCGTGCATGGCATCGACGTCCGCGATGCGGCCGTGCTGTACGGTGCACCATTGGCGGCGGTTGCCGCATTCGGAACTTTCCTCGGCGGCTACATTTCCGAGAAGCTCGAAGGCCGATTCAGATCGATCTCGGCCTGGCTGCCCGGCGTGGGTCTGCTGATTGCTGTGCCCGCCTATGTCGGAGCCTTTTTTGCTCCCTCAATCGAGCTCGCCTTCGGGCTCTGGATCATCGCAGGCACGATGCACTACGCCTATCTGTCCAGCCAGTACATGGTCGGCACCGCCATTGTCAGCCCGCAATCGCGCGCCACCACAATCGCCGTCCTGCTACTGATCGTCAGCCTGATCGGCAATGGCATTGGCCCGCTCTTTGTCGGTGCGATGAGTGACTTCTTCATGGGTCAGGAAATCACCAAGGCTGGGCTTTCGGCTTTCGCAGAAGCCTTCAATCCGCGCCTCTGCGGCACAGACCCGGCCGCGCTGGGCGCAGAGGGACCGGAACTCTGCCGCGCCTATGCAAATGGGCTGCGCCATTCCATGGCTGCGACGGTGCTGTTCTTCCTTGCCGCCGCCGGCTGCTATTTCATGGCGGCCCGTTCGTTCATGAACGACAAGTATAATCCCGATGCCCCGACTGCAGGTATGGGCACCTGAATCCCAGTGACGGAAAGAGACACGTAGAATGACAGACACGACCGCCGCCTCTGCTCCCTCCGATGAAAAGCCCGGATACGAAACCGGATACAGAACCAAAGGCTATCGCGCCTATGTGCTCGGCTCTCTGCTGGTCGTCTACATCTTCAACTTCATTGACCGGTCGATCTTCGGCATCCTGACGGACCCGATCCGCAACTCGCTCAATCTCGAAGATTGGCAAATGGGTCTTCTGGGCGGCCTCGCCTTCGCAACCTTCTACACCACGCTGGGCATTCCGATTGCTCGCGTTTCGGAAAAAACCAGCCGGATGATGATCATTATCCTGTCGCTGGCGGTCTGGAGTTTGATGACCGTGATGTGCGGCTTGGCCGTCGGTTTCGCCAGCATGTTTGTCTGCCGCCTGCTTGTCGGCGTCGGGGAAGCAGGATGCACCCCGCCGGCCCAGTCCGTCATCGCGGACTATTTCAAGCCCGGCAGCCGCGCCACCGCCGCGTCTATCTACGCGCTTGGCGTACCGCTCGGCGGCATGTGCGCGGGCCTCGCGGCAGGTCCGATCAATGATTACGTCACCGGAGAAAACGTCCACACCCTGCTGGAAGGTTGGGGCTGGTCCTGGGCAACCGGCCTGCTCGACTGGAAAAGCCTCGAAGGCTGGCGCATTGCCTTTATCGCCGTTGGCCTGCCGGGCCTGCTCTTCGCTCTGATCATCGGGCTTACTGTGAAGGAGCCACCACGCGGCTACACTGACCCGCCAAACGCCTCAAAGCCCGAGCGCGAAACATTCGGCGCCGCCCTGAAAAAGCTCAGCAAGAAGCCGACCTATGTTCATGTCGTCTTCGGCGCAGCGCTCGCTTCCTTTGCCGGATATGGCATCGCGGCCTTCTCCACCTCCTTCCTGCTGCGCACGCATGAATTGTCGCTGACAGAAGCCGCGCTGATCTTCTCNCTNGTGCTCGGCCTGATGGCNGCNATNGGNGTNTTCCTGTCNGGCTTCCTNGCNGACCGNCTGGCCAAGCGCTATCCNACNGCNCTNTCNTGGATGCCAGCGCTCGGCATGGGCTTGTCAGTCCCGCTCTACTGGATGGGGTATCTCAGCCCCTCAGTCGCGCTGATGCTGCCGCCGCTGATGGCCGCTGCGATGCTACACTATTTCTACCTTGGGCCAATGTATGCCGTCTCAGCCGGCGTCGTGGATGCTCGCACCCGGGCAACCGCCGTGGCCATCACGCTGTTCGTCGTGAACCTCATCGGTCTCGGTCTCGGACCCACATTGATTGGCCTGCTATCGACCGTGCTGAAAACGATGATGCTGTCTGGCGCAGATCTTGGTCTGACCCTGAACCTCTGCAAGGAAACTGCAAGCCTCAGCGCCGATCAGGCCGCCGCCTGTACCAGCGCGGATGCTCGCGGCCTGCAATGGTCGATCATCATCTTCGCAACGATCTATGCATGGGCAGCCATCCATTATCTGCTGGCTGGCAAGACGCTGCAGCGTGACATGGTGGCCAAGACGGCCTAATCGGTCCGCATGGCAGTCTACACCCAAGTATCCGATGACGCGCTGGCCGCGTTCCTCGATGAATATGACCTCGGCAAGGCCCTCTCTTTCAAGGGCATTGCCGAGGGCGTCGAGAATTCGAACTATTATCTCGAAACGACATCAGGGCGATTCATCCTGACCCTGTTTGAAAAGCGCGTGAACGCCGATGATCTGCCCTATTTCATCGGCCTGAAACAGCACTTGTCCGCCAAGGGCTTCCCCTGCCCGCAGCCAATCATGGCGCGCGATGGCAAGGCCCTGCGCACGCTGGAAGGTCGCCCGGCGGTGATCGTTTCCTTCCTCGAGGGGCTCAGCCCGAAACGCCCCAGCCCGGCCCAGTGTCGCGGGCTCGGCGAAGGTCTCGCACGGATGCATGTGGCGCTGTCGGATTTTCCGATGACGCGCGCCAACAGTCTAGGACCGGCCGCATGGCCACGTCTCTGGCAGGGCCAGTCCGAAGAAGCCGCCAAACTGCAAGCCAGCCTGCCGGACCTGATCGATGAGGCCCTTGCCGATATCGCAGAGGCGAAACCGCAGAGCCTCACCCTGCCGCGTGGCACCATCCATGCAGACCTCTTCCCGGACAACGCATTTTTCCTCGGCGAGGATTTCTCCGGTATCATCGATTTCTATTTCGCCTGCACGGATGCGCTGGCTTATGATCTCGCCATCTGCCTGAACGCCTGGGCCTTTGACGACAATCCGGGTCGTGGTGCGATCGACTTCAATTATTCCAAAGGCGCAAATCTGATTGCGGGCTATGAAAGCGTGCGCCCGCTGGAGCCTGCTGAGCGAGACGCCCTGCCCCTGCTGGCGCGTGGCGCTGCCTTGCGCTTTTTCCTGACCCGGATGGTGGACTGGACGTCGACGCCCGAAGGTGCCCTCGTAAAGCCCAAAAATCCCCTCGAATATGCCGGTCGTCTCGCCTTCCATCGCAAGGTGACGAATGCGGAAGGCTATGGTGCATGACAGATGGACGACGAAAATGGGTGACCCTGATCAGCGCCGCGCTGGTCGCGCCCATCTTCGCCGCCACCCTCACCGCGACTATCCTCGCCTTCGTCATGTTTCCTGAACTGATCTTCCAGACGGAAATCACCTCCGGCGTTTATCGTCAGGCGACCCTTCGAGAGATGGCTACCAGCCTTGTCGGGTTCAGCTTCGTCGGCCTGTTCCTCGGCATCATGCTCGGCTGGCCGGCAATGCTCATCGGTGGACTATCACTGCACACTTTTTTCCTCCGCAGGCGAATGACCAGCGTCATGACATACGGATTGGCAGGGCTTGTGGCCGGTACATGGGTTATGCTCGCCTACTTCATGGTCACAGGTGGCTGGCGAACCCCAATGACCGTGCTGCAGATGGGCCCGGCCCTGGTATCGGGGCCGATCACCGGACTCCTGTCAGCAAGCATATTCTGGCTGATCCGACGCCCGGATCGGATACTGCATCCATGAGTGAAGCCGACACCCAAACGCCACGAACGACCGCCGCCTATGCGACAGGATATGGCCCCGGAAAGATCCGCCGCGTGAAGCTGGGCCTGTTCCTGGCGTCCCTCGCCGCCTGTTTCAGCGTTACGCTGATTGGTCTTGGNGTCGTGGCCGTTTTCAGCCTGCTTGAAGATATAGGCCTCGTATCCGGATACAATGCGTCGCCTTCCGGCTTTATGATGGGCATCCAGATGGCCAGCCTGATGGCCCTGTTCAATTTCATTCTCTTTTTCATCACCGTTCCGGCAGCGTGGCTGGCCATGGGCCTGTCCATTGGTCGGTTCCCGCATCGGGGCATCAAGCGNCGCGCGCCCTATCTGCGCTGGGCCAGCATCTGGGGCGCGTTGCTCGTNGGCGGCACGACGGGGGGATTCGGNATCTCATCNTCNCCGCTCACCGGGCTTGGCGCAGTCCTGACCGGCGGATGCATCGGCGCGCTGGCCGGCCTGCTCTGCGGCCTGTTGTTTCTCGCCATCGTGCGCCCGGCTGAACAGCTCCACGCGGCCGATATCAGCGTCTTCTGACGCTTGACGGTTTCGCCAAAGCCCCTCACCTGAAAGCCATGACTGATCTGATCGAAATCTGGACTGATGGCGCGTGCAGCGGCAATCCCGGCCCTGGCGGCTGGGGCGCGCTGCTTGTCGCGGGCGAGAACCGCAAGGAACTCTGGGGCGGAGACAAGGCCACCACCAACAACCGTATGGAAATGCTGGCCGTGATCGAAGCGCTCAACGCGCTCAAGAAGCCCTCAAAGGTCACCCTGCATGTTGATTCCACCTATGTGAAAGACGGCCTGACCAAATGGATTCATGGCTGGAAGCGCAACGGATGGAAAACCGCCGCCAAAAAGCCGGTCAAGAACCAGGACCTATGGATGGCAATGGACGAAGCCTGCCAGCGCCACGACATCACCTGGAAATGGGTGAAAGGGCACGCGGGCGATCCGGGCAATGAAAAGGCTGATGAGCTTGCCCGGCGCGGCACAGAGGAAGCCCGCGGGCGATAGACAGTCCCGGCACGGCATATCACAGAAAAAGGGCCAGTCGGTAATTATACCGGCTGGCCCTTTTCAGTTCGCAGATTCTATTGACGATCAGGACGTCGCACAGGCACCTGTTTCCTTGTTCAGTGCACGGCGCACTGTGTCAATATAGCTGCCCGTGGTCTCGAAGCCATCGCGCGTAACGCCATAGGTCGGGCTGCTGCCATCTTCGATGAAATCGGCCATCAGGCGGCCCGCAGCCTCTTCCAGATGAAGGTCGTTTTCCGCGCGGATGTCGGACACGACCTGGGACACTTTCAGGATCGTTGCCTGAGCGTCTTCAGTCTTGTTGGCGAGCAGTGTCGCATAGCAACCGCAATAGACTTCGATCGTGTCGCCATCCTCTGCAAGGTCTTCCACAATCTCCGGATCCCCGGCCAGCATGGTGTTGCAGACCTTGGCGGCTTTACTGTCAGCAGGGCTTCCCACACCGCATGCGGCGAGGGCGAGACAGGCGCTGGCGAACAGGGGGAGTCGGATCATGTGGATTTCCTTCAGATTGGATCAGGCCGGAACCTTGCCTGACAGCATGCCCGCCAGACGATTGGAGATGATGTCCTCGGCTTCTTTCATGATTCGGTCGATGAGTTCCTTACAGGTCGGAATGTCGTGAATCAGACCGGCCACCATGCCGCATGACCATGCGCCGGCGTCCATCTCGCCTTCCTTCATGATGCGCGGGTAAACGCCCGCAACTTCCTCGATGATGTCCTCGAATTTCAGGTCGGCGCCGAGGGCGCGCTCCTTCTCCAGCAGGCGCTCGACCGCCGCATTGGTCAGCACGCGTTCCGTGTTGCGCAGCGGACGCATGACAAGACGCGTGTCCAGTTCGGAGGCTGCCACGATTGCGTCTTTGACATTCTGGTGCACGGGCGCTTCCTTCGTCGCGATGAAGCGCGTGCCCATATTCATGCCGGATGCGCCCATCGCAAGCGACGCAACAAGGCTGCGGCCATCCGCCTGGCCACCGGACGAAACGAACGGAATTTCCAGCTCATCCGCCGCGCGCGGCAACAGGATCATGTTCGGAATGTCGTCTTCGCCAGGGTGTCCACCACATTCGAAGCCGTCGACCGACACAGCATCACAGCCAATCGATTGGGCCTTCAGCGCGTGGCGCACGGCGGTACATTTGTGGATCACCTTCACGCCGGCATCCTTCAGGACAGGCAAAACCTGCGCCGGGTTGTTCCCTGCCGTTTCGACGACTTTCACGCCGCCTTCGATGATGGCCTTGATATAGCCCGGATAGTCCGGCGTGTTCACGGTTGGCAGGAAGGTGACATTCACGCCAATCGGCTTGTCCGTCATATCCCGGCACCGCGCGATCTCATTGGCGAGGTCGGCAGGTGTTTTCTGCGTGAGGGCGGTGATCACGCCTAGACCGCCAGCGTTCGACACGGCGGCTGCCATTTCGGCAAACCCGACATAATGCATGCCGCCCTGGATGATCGGATGCTCGATTCCGAACATTTCGGTGATGGCAGTCTTCATGGCATATCCTCCTTGTTTCCGGCCTATCCTTGGCGGAATGAGGTCGCGGAAACAAGGCTGACATTGGGGAAAGAGCCGCTAGCCGACAGGCGACCAGGACTTCTTCGGACGCGACCGGCGCTTCTGCCCACCACCCTGGTGCGAGCCGGATTGGCCGGACTCTGCACGCGCNGCTGGNCGATTGCCGCCATTGCGGTCACCGCCGGGCTTGCCACCGCTCTTGCGGGGGCCTTTGCCACCGCCAGAACGCGCGCGATTTTGCGACTGGCCGCCCTGACGACGCCCACCGCCCTGACCGCCGCGGCCTTGGCCACCCCTGCCCCGGCTCTGCTTGGTATGCGGGCCCGGCTCTTCCGGCAGCGACAGGTCCAGCGCCATGTCTTCCGGCAGGTCAATCCGGTCGATCTTGCGGCCGATCAGCTTCTCGATGNCACGCAGGTAGCCGCGCTCATCATTGCCAACGAAGGACAGCGCGATGCCACTGCGCCCGGCGCGGGCCGTGCGACCAATGCGGTGGACATAGGATTCCGGCAGGTTCGGCATGTCCATGTTCACAACATGGCTGACGCCATCAATGTCGATGCCCCGCGCGGCGATGTCTGTAGCCACCAGGATCGGGGCCTTGCCGCTCTTGAACGCGTTCAGNGCGCGAATNCGCTGGTTCTGNCTCTTGTTGCCGTGAATTGCCTCGGCATAGAGGCCCTCATTGGCAAGGAAGCGCACGACCTTGTCAGCGCCATGCTTTGTGCGCGTGAACACGATGGCGCGGTCCATATCGTCGACAGACAGGACTTCCGCCAGAAGGCGCGGCTTGGCCGTGCCCTGCACCATGTAAACGGCCTGATCGATCTTCTCGGCAGGCTTGGAGACGGTCGCTACCGTCACTTCGGCCGGATCGCGCAGGAAGTCGTTCGCCAGCGCGCGAATTTCCTTCGGCATCGTGGCGGAAAACAGCAATGTCTGACGGCGCACCGGAATGGCCTTCATCACTTTGCGGATCGCCGGCAGGAAGCCCATGTCCATCATCTGGTCGGCTTCATCCAGCACAACGGCTTCGGTGCCGCTCAGCTTCACGGCGCCGGTTTCCATATGATCCAGCAGGCGTCCCGGCGTTGCTACCAGCACGTCCACGCCGCGCGCCAGCGCGCGCACCTGGCCGCCGGGCTTCACGCCGCCGACGACAATCGTGGTGCTCAGTTTCATTTCCTTGCCATAGATGCGAACACTTTCCGCAATCTGCGCGGCAAGTTCACGCGTTGGCGCAAGGATCAGGATGCGGGCGGATTTCGCTTGCGGGCGTCCCGGATTGGCAGCAAGGCGGCTCAGCAGCGGCAGCACGAAGGCCGCCGTCTTTCCCGTGCCAGTCTGCGCGATACCAACAAGGTCGCGCCCTTCCAGCAGGGTTGGAATGGATTGCGCCTGAATTGGGGTCGGCTTGGTATATCCCTCAGCGGCAATTGCCTTGAGGATCGGCTCGGCCAGGCCGAGTTCGGTAAACTGTGTCAAATCAATACTTTCATATGCGGGCGCCGAGCGGACTCAACAGTCCGCGCGCCCTGTTAGGCTCTAAGTTTTAGGAAGCCTGCGTTTGATCGGCATCCCGGTGTGTTGCGCACTCGACGCGGCACCGGAAAAGGTAACGATCAATGCGAGAGCAGCAGCGTTTCGCCCTGCTGAGGCGGCATATGGCATGCATTGGCCGCATCTCCAAACTTTATTGTCTGTATCAGAGTGTCCAGCGTGCTCCGCGTGGCATATCGGCAACAAGGCTCTTCGCCGCCACCATGAACACACGCTCCTGTCCCAGGGCAAACGCCATCGCCCCTTCCGGAAAGATCGGCGCAAAGGCCTTGTCCAGCACATTCAGCCCGCCGGTAAACGCGCCCATGGCCGGCATCACCAGTCGCGCGCCATCACTGGCGAAGCAGCGCCGACGCACCGAACGTCCCCGCCCGATAATCTTCGCTGCAGGGTGCAAATGCCCGGCGATCTCGCCCAGCTCGCCTGTCGGCTCATGGCGGAAGACGAGCGGGCCAATGCGCAGCACCTTGCTGGCACGGCCGCCCAGATGCGCTGGCGGGTCCGGATCGTGGTTGCCCTCCACCCAGACCCAGTCATGCGCCGAGGTCAGCGCCTGAATGCGGCGCGCATAGTCTTCCGGCAGCCGCAACTCCGCCGCGCGATCATGGAAACTGTCGCCAAGGGAGATCACGGTCTTCGGCTTCAGCAGCGCGCAAAGCCGCTCGACCAGCGAGAGCGTTGCCGCCGTGTCATAGGGCGGCAACAACTGGCCCCGCGCCGCAAACGCGCTGCCTTTCTCGAAGTGCAGGTCCGACACGACCAGCACCCGCTCCGCCGCCCACCACAACGCCCCTTCCGGCAGCGGCGTCAGCAACTCCCCGGCCAGATGCAGATGTGTTTCAGAGGGCTTCTTCGCAGCGGCTGTCATGACAATAGAATTGGACGCGTCGACCGGGCCCGTCAATCTGAGGAAACCATGATCGATGCCAGCCGCCGCAGCGCCGGGAAAATCACCTTTCTTTACATGCATTTAAACATATTTCCCTAGGCTGTTCCTCACGCAAAACAACAAAACAAGCGTGGTGGGTCATTCGTCATGACAGAAATTGCAGCCCCCTGGACCGACGCCCTCGGCAGCGCGCAGCGACTGAGTGGCTGGATATTCGACCTGCTGCCTTTTGGCCCCGGCGACCGCACGCACTGGACAGGCCTTGTCGCCTTCCTGCTCATCGGCACATCTCTCTGGGCCATCAATCGCAAATCACTTCGTGAGGAAGGTTTCAGCGGCCTCGTCAACTATCTGGTCCCTTCCCATATCTATTTTTCCCGATCATCGCTTGTCGATGCCAAGGTCTTCCTGGCAAATCACCTGTTTGATCCGCTCCGCCTGATACTGTCGCGCGGTCTGCGGCTGCTGATCGTCGTGAATGTTGCGCACTTTGTCAGTTCAGGCGTACACGGCAATTCTGCAGACGGCACGCTGTCTTTCCCAATGCTGTTGTTGGCTGCACTCCTGGCAGCTCTGGCGAGCGACTTCGCCTATTATGTCAATCACCGCTTTCATCACGAGAACCGTATCCTGTGGCCCTTTCACAAGCTGCATCACAGTGCAGAACACCTCACACTGCTGACGGCCAAGCGCAATCATCCGGTATTCGATTTCCTGCTCACATTTTTCAACGCCATTTGTATCGGGCCCGTGATTGGAGTCATATATGGTCTCTTTGGCATGTATGACGTTGCCACCCTGTTCGGTCTGAGCGTCGTCTTCATCGCCTTCAACTTTGCAGGCGGGGCCTTGCGCCACTCACACATCTGGCTCGATTTCGGACCGGTTCTGGATCACATTTTCATCAGCCCGGCCCAGCATCAGATCCACCACTCCATGGCCCCACGCCATCACGACAAGAATTACGGACTTGTCTTCGCTGTCTGGGACTGGATGTTTGGTACACTGTACGTTCCCAAGGGGCGCGAGACACTGCAGTTTGGTGTTGCCGACCGGGCCGGCCGTCCGGAACCCCAGACCCACACTTCACTGGTCACGGCCTACGCGGTTCCGTTTGTCGAAGCCGCTCAGGCCGCTCGTTCCCCCGCCCGCCCAGTCGCAGGAGTCCTGACCGAATGACTCGCGGCTTCTCCATTTACCTGGATATAATCCGCTTCCTTGCCGCGCTGGTCGTGTTGGCTTCCCACATCGGCTACTATCGGTTCACACAGGGCAACATGCAGTGGATCCGGGACCTGAATTTGGGCAGTGACGCCGTGGTCCTGTTCTTTGTCCTGTCCGGTTTCGTGATCGCCTATACGACTTTCGCCCGCAATCGCGGCGCTGCGGTGTACGCAGAAGCCCGCCTTGCCCGTCTGTACTCAGTCATCATTCCAGCACTCGTCTTCACTTTCGTGATCGACACGCTGGGCGCACAATTGATGCCACATGCCTACGAAGGGTGGTGGTACAATGCCGAGAACCCGGCTGGGCAAGTGTTCCGGGCCCTTACTTTCACAACCCATGCCTGGTTTGACAATATTCGCGTCGGCACAAACGGACCTTTCTGGTCGGTTGCTTATGAAGCCTGGTACTATGCCGGCTTCGGCGTCGCCGTGTTCTGCCGTGGTCGTACGCGTATTCTGCTCCTCAGCCTGATGGCACTCATCGTCGGCCCGTCTGTGCTGCTGCTGGCGCCTTGCTGGGTTCTGGGCGTCGTTTTGCAACAATTCGTTCAGCGCGGACATGCCACGAAACTGTCACCGCCAATGGGTTGGCTTCTCGCAATCACGCCCTGGATTCTATATGCCGGCGCGTTGGCACTTGACCTACCTGACCGTTTGTTGAGTGCAACCTTCGTGCTGCTCGGACAAGACTCACGGCCCTATGATGTGTTGGGCTTTTCCGACGAATTTCTCTGGAACACCCTTCTCGCAGTCTTGATGTCCCTACATTTCTTGGGCGTCTACCGACTTGCCAGTGAGGCGAACTGGATCGGCGCCCGTATGGAAGCCATTGTGCGATGGTGTTCAGGCGCAACCTTCTCATTATACTTGTTTCATTATCCGATTCTGACCTTCCTGCACGGCCTGCCGGGCTATGACGGGGTGAACACAGTACACGTCATCGTTATGACAATCGTCACGCTTGTCGCATGTTTCCTGCTCGCGGAGATTTCCGAACGACGCCTTGGGCACTGGAAGCGGATAACCCGAAACATCTTTGAGCGAATAGCCTCCCTCAAACTTCGGACATCTCCGATCTAGTCATCCCATCGCATCGCGCACCAGGTCGGCCTCGGCCTCGCCCAGGATCGCATCTTGCACCGACTCCCCGGACACCGGCTCCTTGCCGATCTCCAGCATGACNGGCACNGCGAANGGGCTGATCTTCTTCAGGGCCTGNTGGTCGATCTTNCCNCGNATNCGCACCAGNGCATCTGACAGGCGGCGCACATCNAGCAGGCCCGTGGCCGCNTCCTGCCGGGCGGCCTGCAGCAGNATNTGATCCGGCTCNTGNCTGCGCAGCACGTCATAGATGAGATCAGAGGAAAAGCTGACCTGCCGAGAATTCTTTTCCTTACCCGGAAGGTTTCGGTGGATGAGGCCGGAAATCTGTGCGCACTGGCCGAAGGTCCGTTTCATCAGCGCGCTCTCGTCCAGCCAGCTTTCCAGATCATCCCCCATCATGTCCGGATGGAAGAGGGCCTCCATGTCGATACCGGACATATCCTCCATCCCCCAGACCGCCATGGCGTATTCGCTGGCCACAAATCCGGTCGGCTTGGCGCCCATCCGTTCCAGCCGCCGGGTCAGCAACATGCCCAGCGTCTGGTGTGCCAGCCGCCCTTCAAACGGATAGCAGACCAGATAGAAACGCCCGCCGCGTGGGAAGGTCTCGACAAGCAGATGGTCCGGTGGCGGAATTTCGGATTTCAGCTTCTGGATCTCGAACCATTCCCGCACGGGATCAGGCAGCCCCTCCCATTGAGAGGGATCGTGAATCATATGGCGCACACGCTCTGCCAGAAACGTCGTCAGCGGGAACTTGCCACCATTGTAGGAAGGGATGGCTGGCTGCTCACTCACTGCCCGCACAACCAGCGCGTCCATGCCGTCCACGCCGACCAGCCGCAGCACTTCGCCTGCAAACAGGAACGTGTCTCCCGGTGTGAGGGTAGAGAGGAAATATTCCTCCATCTCGCCCAGCTTCAGGCCGGCGCGTACGGCGCGTTTCTCTCCCGGCTTTTCCTTGCCGATGAAGTTCGCCAGCCGCACCGACAGCATGGGAGATTCCACAATCGCCCCGACATTCATCCGGTGCGCCTGCGCGTCTCGCGCCGTCCGCGCCACCCATACGCCGTCCCGCCGCCGCACGATCCGGTGGAACCGGTCATAGGTTTTCAGCGCATAGCCACCGCTCGCCACGAAATCGACAATCCGCTCATAGGTTTCCCAGTCCAGATTCTGATAGGGCGCCGCACGGATTATCTCGTCATACAGCTCCTCCAGCTGGAACCCGTCGCCACAGGCACGTCCTATGACGTGCTGGGCCAGTATGTCGAGCGCGCCCTCGCGGATTCCCTCCCCGTCGATCTCGCCCGCTTCGACGGCTGCCTCTGCCGCGCGGCATTCCAACACCTCAAACCGGTTCGTTGGCACAAGGACAGCCCGGCTCGCCTCATCCATCCGGTGATTGGCACGGCCGATGCGCTGGATAAGGCGCGCAGCCCCTTTCGGTGCGCCCATCTGGATCACCAGATCCACCTCGCCCCAGTCAATGCCAAGATCCAATGTGGATGTACACACCACCGCCTTCAGCAAGCCCGCCGCCATCGCAGCCTCGACCTTCGTGCGCTGTTCCCGCGCCAGAGAGCCGTGATGCAGTGCAATGGGCAGGCCATCTTCATTTGCGCGCCATAGCTCTTGAAACATCAGTTCGGCCTGGCTGCGCGTATTCACGAAGATCAGCGTCATCGTCGCGCGCTTGATCGCGTCGTATACGTCGGGCACGGCAAACCGTCCCGAATGGCCCGACCACGGGATTCGCTGCTGGGAGATCAGAATGTCGACATCTGCAGACACGCCGCCCTCCGCCGTCAGGATACGAACATCATGCCCAGGCGGGCGAACATCCAGCCAGTCCGCCAATGCCTGCGGCTCGCGCACCGTCGCGGACAGGCCGAGAAACCGGCAGGCCGGCGCCCAACTCGCCAGCGTCGCAAGGCCCAACGCCAAAAGGTCGCCCCGCTTCGACGCAGCCATTGCGTGAATCTCGTCCACGATCACGCATTTCAGATCCGCGAAAAACTCCCTGGCATGATCCGAGGCAATGAACAGCGCCAATTGTTCCGGTGTGGTCAGCAGGATGTCGGGCGGAGTCCGCCTTTGCCGCTGGCGCACATGGCTGGGCGTGTCTCCGGTCCTGCTTTCGATCTTGATATTCAGCCCCATCTCTTCGACGGGCCCCATCAGATTGCGCTGCACATCGGCTGCCAATGCCTTCAGCGGAGAGATGTAGAGCGTGTGCAAGGCGGGCCGGTCAGAGTTTGCCGCCCGCTTGCGTTCACTCAGTTCAATCAGGCTGCCCAGAAAGCCCGCCAGCGTCTTGCCGCCGCCGGTTGGCGCAATCAGCAGCGCGCTNTCGCCTTTCAGGGATTGCTCCGCCAGTGCCAGCTGGTGCGGCCGCGCTTTCCAGCCGCGTCCGGCGAACCAGGCCTCAAACGGTTCTGGCAAGAAGAATGGAGAAACGGCGGAATCAGCCATGATTGAAATTAAAATCTCGCAAGAATTGCAGTATTTGGCTTTCTTTCACTATGCGTTCAGCTTGGCTCAGGCCAAACCTATTTTTCAGAGAACCNATATGAGGCCCGCCATGTTCCGCTCCCTTGCTGTGTCCGCCAGTCTGATCGCGCTGGCGGCTCCTGCCCTTGCCCAATCCCCTCTGGAACAAGCGCTCGCNGCGTCTGCGGAGGGCCCGCTCTATGCGTTTGACCTGACGGTTTCCGCCGGAGAGGTCGACGCGCTCATGCGGGTCGACCCAAGCCAGCCGGAAGGCGAGCGTCTCAGCGTGATTTCACCTGAACCTGAAGACTGGAGCGAGGACTTCGCCAAGCGGGTCGAGAACATGAAGGCCAATACAGATGGCGAAATCTGGTGCCAGGATTTTGCCGAGAACATTCCCGTCGCGAATGCGACGCTTGTCAGTGAAACAGACACCACCGCCACCTACAGCTTCAGACCGCAGCCCGGCGCAGAGCCAGATGACATGGACAAGATCTACAAGCACCTCATCGGAAAAGTCGTCGTGGACAAGACCGCGCCCGGCATCCTCAATTACGAGATGATGGCAGAGAAGCCGTTCAAGCCGATGCCGGTCGCNAAGATCAAGCAGTTCGAGATGAAAGTCGCGTGTGACCGGGCCCCCGATGGCCGCACCCATGTCNCCAGCCTTGATGTCACCGTCGAAGGCTCTGCCATGATGAAAAGCTTCAGCCAGTCCGACCGTCAGATCATCTCGAACCTGACACCGATCCCGAACTCCGGAACCGGCTCCAGATAGGCGCTATTCCTCGAGGCCGTACTTTTCGAGAATCTCTGCCCGGATGGCATCCTTCGCGCGGTCTGAGCGGGCCCGGCGCGCGTCGATCGTCGCCTGGATTTCCAACTCGATCTGCTCGCGCTGGGCTGCCTCTTCNGCNCGNGCATCATCCGCCGCCTGAAGGCTGAGCAGCACGTCCCGCGTAAACGCATTGATATCAAACCGCGCACCGCCGATCACATCATAGCCGCGCCGTACGATCACGGCATTCATGCTCGGCACGATCACGACATACTGGCCGCGATTGCCCGCCATGTAATAAGTGCCGGCCGGGATGCCCTCGGCATCATTCATCAGCCAGAANTGNGCGCCATAGCCTGCNCCGCTCAGCGGCTGGGCCGGTCCGGGGGACGAAACAAATTCCACCCAGCCTTCCGGCAGCAGGCGNTCATTGCCCCACATGCCATCCTGCAAATAGAGCTGGCCTATCCGCGCAAGATCGCGCGCTGTCGACCAGACCTGGCTGGACGAGATGAAATCGCCGTTCCAGTCCACTTCCAGCGTCGTGTGCACCGCGCCGATCTTGTGCAGCAATTTCTCATACGGGAANCGATGATAGGAATCATCCGTGCCAAGAGACTCGCGGAACGAGCGCATGGCGATCAGCGTGTCATTGTTGGAATATTTGAACCGCGTGCCCGGCTTCACTTCCATCACCTTGGACGCCGCCTGGTCCACGACGCGCCCGCCGCCGAAATAGATGCGGTCCGTGCGCGACCCCGTCTCGCCACTGTCGAGGCCGCTGGCCATCTGCAACAGGTCGCGCAGCGTGATTTCGCGGCGCGGGTCTGCGCCATTGTTCCAGTCAGCGATCACCGCCGGATAATCCAGATCGATATGCCCGTTGCGACGCGCCGCGCCCAGAATGGTCGCCGTGATGGATTTCGCGACCGACCATGTCCGCTGCGGCGTTTCATGNTCGATGCCGCGGGCATAGCGNTCGGCCACAACCTGCCCATCCTTCACCACGACCACAGCGCTCGTGCGCGTGCCATTNCCGTAGGAGCGTTCGTCAAAGGCGAACGAGACCGGCGCTTCCAGCCGTTCGGCCTCTTCGATGCGCAGCTGNACTTTCACGTTCGAGCCGATGGCGCTGCCCCGGTCTTCGCCTGAAAACTCCGGCCAGGCGGCAAAGCGCGNCAGGAAGTTCAGCGCGCCCTCTTCTGCGCCNACNGGCAGCTGCGTGCAGCCAAAGCCGGGGCGCCAGGCCGCAATGCGCGGCGGCATGCTGGTCGAATAGGTCACCGACACCGTCTTGCGCGCGGCATCAATCACCGCATCCGGCAGCTTGTCGAAACTGCGCTGGTAATCAGGATAAATGCCGGACAGTTCATTCTGGCGGATCTCTGCGGGCGTCTGGCCGGCGGTGAACAGGGCCGAACAGGTGAAGCTCGCCTTGTATCCCGCGGCCAGCGCATCCTCCAGCGCTCGCGTCGTGCCGCCTTCTTCTGCGATGGCGGGCATGGCCACCACGGCCAAGGCGGACAGGGATACAAGACACTTCCGGACTGCGCGCATGCGTGATTCTCCTCTGGATCGGCCCGATCTTTATGCACACGAGACCATGTCGCAAGTGTGGCGAGGCAGTTAAGGATTGCATAAGGCTACGGGGTGCGCCCCTTCCCCGTCCGCGTGCATCGCCTACATTGAGGGTATGCTGCGGCCAGACCTCCTGCTTCACCCCACGCCCAAGGGGCTCTATTGCCCGCCGGGGGATTTCTATCTTGATCCCGTGCGTGGCGCGGTGGACCGGGCGGTGATCAGCCACGGCCATTCGGACCATGCGCGCGGCGGCCACGGCAAGGTGCTGGCCCATCCGCACACGCTGGCCATCATGGCCGCGCGCTATGGCGACAGTTTCGCCAAACAGACCCAGGCCGTCGAATATGGCGAGGCGATCGAGATCAATGGCGTCACCGTCTGGCTCTCCCCGGCGGGGCACATTCTCGGCTCGTCACAGATCGTGGTGGAACACAAGGGCCTGCGCATGGTGTTCACCGGCGATTACAAGCGCCGCGCAGACCCCACCTGCCCCGGCTTCGAGCCGGTGGAGAACACGCACGTCTTCATCTCCGAGGCGACGTTTGGCCTGCCCGTCTTCCGCCATCCGCCTACGGACCAGGAGATTGACCGCCTGATGCGCTCAGTCGCGGACAATCCGGACCGCACCCATTGCATCGGCGCCTACTCTCTGGGAAAGGCCCAGCGCGTGATCAAGCATCTGCGCCTCGCCGGGCATGACCGCCCCATCTACATTCATGGCAGCCTGGAAAAGCTGTGCGAGGTGTATGAGGCGGCCGGCGTCACACTGGGAGAGCTGCGCCCCGCCACGCTGGAAGACCGGTCAAAGGCCGCGCGCGAAGCCTTCCGTGGAGAGATCGTCATCGCCCCGCCCGGCGCCTTTGAAGGCAAATGGGCCCAGCGCTTCCCCGATCCGGTCATCGGCTTTGCCTCTGGCTGGATGAGCGTGAAACAGCGCGCCAAGCAGCGCGGCGTCGAACTGCCGCTCGTCATCTCCGACCATGCCGACTGGGACGAGCTGACCGACACGATCCGCGAGGTCGACCCGCAGGACCTCTGGATCACCTATGGCCGCGAAGACGCCCTCGTCCGCTGGGCCGAACTCGAAGGCCGCCGCGC
>NZ_NHCK01000021.1:0-44191 GCF_002172815.1 Hyphomonas sp. TMED31
CATGGTGAGATTATCCTTCTGGGCTTGTGAGTGTGGGGGCGGGGGGAGGCCGGCGCCACGATCGGCAGGGGAACCGATTGTCGCGGCGCCGGCAGGCGGGCTTAGTGCGCTTCGCGGCGGGCGAAGCGGCGGCGGCGGCGAACCAGAAGATTCTGACGATCCTCCGCTTTGACATCATTGGCCGGCCGGGTCCGGTGAGTTGCCTCTCCGGTCATGATGGAGAGGGCCATCATGCTTTCGGTGGCTGGTACGGCGATGTCGCTCTGACGGGCGCGGGGGATCATGATTTTCAATTCCTTCTAGCTTTCTGTTGATGTCCTTGGCGAGACCATCCCGCCGCCGACACCCTCTATCTAGGTCAGAAATTATCGAAAATCAATAAGTTTTTATCGAAAAATAATAAATACCAACAAATTCAAGGCACTGTTGTTTGCCGAATATCGATATGGTTGCGCGTTTTTCAAGTCAAGCGATGCCGAATAAACTGGAGAAGAATTCATGCAATGCATTGTAGCGCTGAATCGATGCGACAAGCGGAACCCGTTCCGTTCGCATGGATCAGGCATGGCCACCCAAATCGAAGCTGAGCTGAACCGACTTGGCAGGTACGGCGTGGACACGTCCAGACTTCGACATGCCCGCCCTGCGCGCCATATTCGGCCGTGCCGGAACACCAAATGGCAACGCATGCGAACTTTGCTCAGGGAACAGGTGACGGCGAGCCGCCCTGGCCGCAGCCATATGATCAACCATTCTCATCGGATAGGATTGGCCCAGGACAATGCCCTTCTCGGCGAGCAGACTTTTTGGGGCATCCCAAGGCGAGTGGATCAGCGCGTCCGGGAGGTCAGCGATTTCAGGTATCCATTTTCGAATGAAGGTGCCCTCAGGATCGCGCATCTGGGAGTGTCGTACCGGATTCGGTATTTGCCCGACGGGGTGTGAGCTGACGCCGACAACTTTCCGTGCGTTCCCATAGAACAGGGCCCCGTCAAAATCGGTGGAGAGCCGCGCCAGATGCTGGGCAGGCGCAGTCGGATCCAGCCAGAGATGGCACGTCGCGAATGACAGAAGCAGGCTGCGCAACTCCGATTCGAGGCGTCCGGTGGCCTGAAGGCAGCGCATGCTGGCATCAAGAAGTGGGAAACCTGTGCGGCCACTGGCCCAGGCAGCCAAGCGGGGATCTGCCGCGCCGACCATTTCACGTTTGAAAATATCATGTGGAAGACCGGCATTCTCAACCTGCTCACGCCGTGGTTTGGCGGTCAGCAGGCGAGACCTTTGTTCCAGATTCTCAACAAATGCGTCGAGCGAGGCGGCAAACGTCTCATCCCCATCGGATAGAAGGGCGCCTTTGGCACGCATCGCCGCCTGCCAGACCTCGCGATCCGATAATGTGCCCCAGTTCAGGTAGGGGGACAGGCCGGAGGCAGATGATTCCCGGTCCGTAACAGAGAGATTGCGTTTGGAGGCCGGCCGTCCGCGACCTGACAGATATTGGCGCAGCTGAAGCACACCATTGGTGCGGCCTCCAGTCTGGCGGCCTGCACATGCGTCGTCACCCAATCCGTAATCTGATGCGACCGGCCAGTCTTCCGACACCATATCCGGCGTGTCCAAGTTTTCCGGTGCATTGAGACGTGGCTGGCGCATGTAGTGCCGGAAAGCGGTTTCCGACTCTTCCGGAGTTAATGGCATCGCACGCCTTATGGCCTGCTCGCGCAATGGGATTCCGGCTTTCATGGCCCAGCTGCGGACGTGCTGAACGCGTTCCGTCTCTTCCGGATCGTGACTTGCCGCATGGAAGTGGAGGGAGGCGATCCCGTACTGGGTGTGAATTTGCGACAGGACTTCGGCTGCGTTGCCGGATCTCAGGCACAACTTGCTTCCGCGTTTGCGCAGGGCACCGTCGAGATCTGCAAGGGATTCCAAAAGAAAGTCGAATTGGCGGCCGGATGTGTCTGGGCGATGCCAATGCCGGGTATCAAAAATGTAGAGGGGCAGGACCTGCCCGCCTGATGCGCAGGCGGCCACGAGGGCTGCGTGGTCATGCACCCGCAAGTCTCGTCTGAACCAGATGACATGTAGATCGCTCATGGAACAAATATAGAACATTGTTCCTCTTTGTCCAATCTTTTCGGCGCATGCGCTAATTCATTGCGAAACCGAAACAAATTCAACTTCTGGTTTCTTGCGGGTCAATGGTAAAGTTCGTCTTTACCATTTATGGGCGCTGAGGGAGTTACTGCGCGGGATCGTTTCCCGCTGCATCTGTTTGATAATCTTGCTGAACCGAAGCCCGACCCGCGTTTGGCGGAGAATGCGGCCGAGGCCTTCCCAGCAAGATTTCTTGGCATGTCTGCCAAGACCGGTATGGCCACTGATCAGGCCAAACTGCTTCGACATTTGCTGGCAGTGTCCGGAGTCTGCGGACTTTTTGCGCCTGGTTGGTTGCTATCGATTTTTGGAGCCGTGGGGATTGGCGTATTCGCGTTGATGATTCTGTACCGGCTCGGCCTGGTCCTGTTCGGCCCGAGTTCCGTTCATCTTCTGACCAATCCCGCATCGCTATCGTTGCTCCTGCCGACCTACACCATCCTGATTGCTCTCAAGGACGAGGCGGCATGCATGCCGCAATTGGCGAACAGTCTGATGTCGTTGGAGTATCCCCGACGGCTGCTGGATGTGAAGCTTCTGTTGGAGGAGGGGGATCATGATACGAAAAACGCAATCCATGAGCAGATATGGCCCGAGGGGACTGAGCTTTTGGTGCTGCCGCCCGGTCAGCCGCAGACGAAACCGCGTGCGCTGAACTACGGACTGGCCCGGGCCAGGGGAGCATTTGTCACGGTCTATGATGCGGAGGATCGTCCGAACCCCGGTCAGCTGATGGAGGCGGCCCGCCGGTTCGCCTGGGACCCGCAGCTTGCTTGTGTGCAGGCGCCACTATCGGGCAATGTGCGTGGCGGCGGCTGGTTGTCGCGCCATTGGGCGCTGGAATACGCAATCCAGTTCAACCGCATGATGCCGGCGCTGGCCCGGTTGCGTATGCCGATCCCACTTGGCGGAACCAGCAATCATTTTCGCAAGGCGGCACTTCAGGCGGTTGGCGGCTGGGACGCCTGGAATGTGACCGAAGACGCCGATCTCGGACTGCGTTTCGCAAGATTGGGGAAGAAGGTTGATGTTATTGCGCCGCCAACTGTCGAAACCCCACCTCAACAGCTCGATGTATGGGTCGGTCAGCGATCCCGCTGGTTGAAGGGGTTCATCCAGACCTGGCTCGTTCTGATGCGGTATCCATCCACGGCCATAAAGGAGATGGGCGTTCTGGGGTTCATCTCGATGCAATTGAGCCTCGGCGCATCTATCTTGTCGGCACTTGTCCATCTGCCCTGGCTTGTCTGGTGCGCGGTTTGCCTCTTGGTGCCGGACGCAAGTATAGGGTCGATCAGCTTGGGCATGTTGGCAGCGTCCTATGCTGTTGGCGTGATCGCGGCGCTGACTGTACCGACGTCTTCTTTTGCGGTCCGGCTGCGGGATATCCTGACTATCCCTTTTTACTGGCCTCTTCAGTACTTCGCTATGATGCGCGCGCTTTACAGCCTGTCGCGGCGACCGCATTTTTGGGTGAAGACGCCACACGATATGGACGCCTGACGGAGCCGGGAACAGCGCCCCCGCATTTTCTAACGCAAGGTCAATGCTTGGCGGTCCTTCGGCTTGGGCATACAGTCGATGCACGATCTGTTGCCCCCAGAGGAGTCCGATATGGCGTATGATGAATCAGTCGACCTAGAGCAGTTTCGCGCTGAAACGCGCGAATGGCTTGAAGAAAATTGCCCCCCTTCGATGCGTACGCCCATGAAGGATGACGAGATTGTCTGGGGTGGAAAACGCGAAAAGTTCAAGAACCCTGAAGCCAAGGTCTGGCTGGAGCGGATGGGTGAAAAAGGTTGGACCGCGCCGGAGTGGCCAGCAAAGTATGGCGGCGGCGGCCTCAGCCGAGAGCAGAACCGCGTGCTGCAGGAAGAGCTGCGCCGCATCAAGGCGCGGCCTGCCTTGTTCTCTTTCGGGCTCTGGATGTTCGGCCCGGCGCTTCTGGAATTTGGAAATGAAGAACAGAAACTGCGCTTCATCCCGGATATCGTGAAGGGCAAGACACGCTGGTGTCAGGGCTATTCCGAGCCGGGCGCGGGGTCTGATCTGGCAGACTTGCAGACGCGTTGCGAAGACAAGGGCGATCATTACCTGATCAATGGTCAGAAAGTCTGGACCTCTTACGCTGACAAGGCTGACTGGATTTTCTGTCTGGTGCGGACCGATACGAGCACCAAGCATGAAGGGATCAGCTTCATCCTGTTCGACATGGAGAGCGAAGGCGTCGAAGCGCGTCCAATTCTGCTGATTTCCGGCGAGAGCCCATTTTGCGAAACATTCTTCACGGATGTGAAAGTGCCGAAGAACCAATTGGTCGGCGAAGTGAACGGTGGCTGGCAGATCGCCAAACGCCTGCTGCAATTCGAGCGCTCGTCCATTTCTGCCGGAGGCTTTGGCGGCACAGGTGGCTCTGGCATTCTGGGGCCGGAAGAATACGCCAAGATGCACATTGGCACCGACAGTGAAGGTCGCCTGATAGATGGTGACCTCCGTGGGCGGATCACTGACCACAAGATGTATGCCAAGGCATTCAACCTGACTGTTCAACGCCAGGCGGAACAAGCCAAAGCGGGCCAGCAAGTTGGCCATACAGCATCCATTCTGAAGTATGGTGCTGCGAAGATGAACCAGGACCGGCATGAGCTACTCGTTGAGGCGCTCGGCACGGAAGGGCTTGGCTGGGAAGGCGAGGGCTTTGATCCGGCAGCCAAGAAGGTCACGCGCCAATGGCTGCGCTCAAAAGGTAACTCGATCGAGGGCGGTACGAGTGAGATCAATCTGAACGTGATCTCCAAACGCGTGCTGGGCCTCAAGGACCACAAGTAACCCATGTCGTCCACGCAGATCATCCTTCTGTTTCTCGGCACACCGTTCATGGCCGGAGTCCTGGCTCCGTTCTTCCGTGGGCGTTGGCTGGTGCAGTCGGCTGTGTGGATGTTCGCGCTGCTGTCCACGCTTGCCGCACTTTATGTGTGGGCGGGTATGGAGGCGGCGCGCCTCGAATTGACAAGCATCAGGCTGGCACTCGCTGCCAGCGCTCTCTGGAGTACGGCCGGGCTGGCCGGACTGCTGGTTGGGCGCGAAGCGGAAAACGTGCGGCGTGTTGCAAAGAACACCAGGGACAAACGCAAGGCTTCGGAGATATTCAGATGACATTCCTTTTGACGGAAGACCAGGAAATGCTGCGGGATACCGCAATGGCATTTGCGCGCGATGAACTGCCAGTGACGCGCCTGCGCAAACTGCGTGATAGTGGGGCAAATGGTGTAGACCCGGACACACGCCAGAAGCTGGCCGAACTTGGCTTCTTCGGTGTGATTATTCCGGATGAGCCAGGCGGTGAGCATTTCGGGCTTGTCGGCCTGGGTCAGATCCTGGAAGCGCAGGGGCGGACTCTGGCTGCCACACCCGTGCTTCAAACTGCATTGATCGCGGCCAGTGCATTACAGTTGGGTGGCAGTGCGGAACAACAGGCTGAATGGCTGCCAAAGATTGCTGGCGGAGACGCGACATTTGCGCTGGCGCTAGACGAAACCGCGCACTTCAATCCACTCGGTGTTGCAACGGAAGCTGAGCGTAATGGTCAGGGCTACACGCTGAATGGCATGAAGCGTTTCGTTGCCGATGCGCATCATGCTGACATGCTGATCGTGGTGGCCCGCACTTATGGCGAGGCGGGCGATAGGCACGGACTTACGCTGTTCCTTGTGCCAGCCGATGCCAAAGGCGTGTCAGTTCAGGCGCTGAACTCCGTCGATTCGCATGGCGCGGCTCATATCACGCTGGAAGATGTGATCGTTCCGGACAGTGCAATCATAGGCGCAGTGGATAAAGGCGCCGATGTGCTGGAGCCAGTTCTTGATCGGGCGGCCATGGGACAGGCGGCAGAAATGCTTGGCAGTGCGCAAGCGGCATTCGATATGACGCTGGAATACCTGAACAGCCGCAAACAGTTCGGCCAGTTGATTGGATCGTTCCAGGCTCTGCAGCACCGCGCCGCAAAGATGTTCACTGAATTGGAGCTGACACGCTCTTGCGTGGCAGCTGCGCTTGCTGCCGTTGATGAGGGCAAGGAGAATGTCGCCGAACTTGCAAGTCTCGCAAAAGCGAAGGCAAGCGAACTGGTGCATCTGGTGTCCAATGAGTGCGTGCAGATGCATGGCGGTATCGGCATGACGGATGATGCTGATCCGGGCCTCTACATGAAACGTGCTCGTGTGCAGGAAGCCATGTTCGGATCTGCCAGCTGGCACCGGGATCGCTACGCGCGCCTTGCAGGCTACTAGCGGTTCGGAAACACTGAATGAAAAAAGCCGGGAAGGTCTGATCCTTCCCGGCTTTATTTTTATCTCGCAAGAGACGCTGGCTTAGCCCTTCAGAACCGAGCCCTTCTTCAGAGCTTTGGCAATCAGGTAGTACATGACTGGACGATGTTTTGCGCGAACGGACTTTCCGTACTTCGCAACGGCGTCGGCAATGGCTGCGTCTGCTTTCGCATCGTCAGTTACACCAAGCTTCTTTGCAATGAAGCCTTTCTTGATGCGGGCCAGTTCTTCCTTGTCGGACGCAGCGACCGTCGCAGAGTCGGCCTTGTAGATTGTTGGCCCACAAGCTTTCACGGCGGCATTCAGAAGATCCATGTCGGAGCGTTTTTCACCAACCTTGTCTTTCAGGTCCGTGACATACTTCTCCATCAGCACTTCTTTCGGAGAAGGTGCCTTGGCGGCTTTTGTTGCAGTTGGTGCAGCGGCTTTCTTCGGCGCCGCGGCTTTCTTGGCTTTGGTTGCTTTTGCCATGGGAGTTTCTCCTCAATGGGCCCGACGAACGGGCGTGTTTGAATTTACGCAGCTCACAATACGAATCAGTTTGAAACGTGAATTGGACACTGAACTGTTTTTCCACAGCCTGCCAACCCCTTTTCGGTAGTGAAACGATTCTCAGCAACATGAAGTATACGGACAAAATGGCAGTTGGGTTGCTGATCGCACGTTTCGTTCAGGGCGTGAACTACATTGATTGACCTGTGCGGATTGGGAGTACACATCTTGAGTGCAAACCAGACATGAGATGAGGGCTGACATGTTCCGATACTTGCCGTGGATCACTATCGTACTCCTGCTTGTCGGGTGTCTTGTGTTTTGGAGACTGCAGCCATGGCTGCTGTACGCAGCTGCCGTGCTTGCACCATTTTCGCTGACTGGCCTGTATGACGTCTTCCAGCGCAAGCACAGTCTTTGGCGAAACTATCCATTGGTGGCGCGGATCCGTTGGGTGGCGGAGGAGCTTCACCCCTTTCTGCGTGCCTACATTGTCGAGAGCGAAACAGAAGGTCGCCCTTTTAATCTGGAAGATCGGGCGATGGTGTACCGCCGAGCAAAGAATGTATCTTCGGTGGAGCCGTTTGGCAGTCATCTGGATATGGACAAGCCGCCCTATGAATGGCTGGCGCACTCTATCGCCGCACAACATCCCACCGAGAGCGACCCGCGCGTGATGGTGGGCGCGCCTGGCACGTCCCAGCCTTATTCGGCAAGTGTCTTCAATATCTCCGCCATGAGTTTCGGGTCTCTGGGAGCGCACGCTATCTCAGCCCTTTCAAAAGGCGCCGCACTTGGGGGGTTCTATCACGACACGGGGGAAGGGGGTGTCTCGCGCTATCACCGACAGGGAGGGGGTGACTTGGTCTGGGAGCTTGGGTCTGGCTATTTCGGGTGTCGCGCATCTGATGGAAGCTTTGATGCTGCCAAGTTCGCCGAAACTTCCGCAGACCCCCAGATCAAGATGATTGAGGTGAAGCTGAGCCAGGGTGCCAAGCCAGGGCATGGCGGCGTGTTGCCGGGCGAGAAGGTGACTGCGGAAATCGCAGAAGCGCGCGGCATTGAAATCGGGCAGACTTGCATCTCTCCGCCTTCGCATTCTTCTTTCTCGACGCCCATCGAGATGCTGGAGTTTGTTGCCAGATTGCGTGATCTGTCAGGTGGCAAGCCTGTTGGTATCAAGTTCGCAGTCGGCAACCGGTGGGAAACCCTGGCGATCTGCAAGGCGATGCTGGAAACAGGTCTGCGCGTTGACTTCATGGTTGTTGACGGCGGCGAAGGTGGGACCGGCGCTGCGCCTGCGGAGTTTCTAGACCATGTTGGCGCCCCCTTGCGTCAGGCACTCGTTCTGACGCGTAACGCCTTGGTTGGAACGGGGCTGAAGGACGAGGTTCGCCTTGCATGTTCGGGCAAGCAGATCAGCGCGTTCTCAATGGCCTCGTCTCTGGCACTTGGCGCAGATTGGGTGAACACAGCGCGTGGCTTCATGTTTGCGCTTGGCTGTATCCAGTCCCTCAATTGTCACAACAATACGTGCCCGACGGGCATTGCGACATCGAACATGTCACGCCAGCGTGGTCTGGTCGTCGAAGACAAGGCGATCCGCGTCAGGAATTTTCATCACAATACGGTAAAGGCGCTGATGGAAGTCGTCGGTGCCGCAGGGTGCGCGCATCCTTCTGAGCTGACGCCTCGCCATGTGATGCACAGGGTCACTGAAGACATCTCCTATACCGCCGAACGAGCCTACCAACTGATCTCCAACGGGCAATTGCTGGATGCGCCTGATGAGACCCAATTGGCTGAGGAATGGCGCATGGCACAGGCGGCAAGTTTCCACCCAGCAATTTAGCGGGAATACGAGAAGGGGGCGGCCGCATCACAGTTTCACCGGAACCAGCCTTGTTTCATCCGGTTCTGTGCTAGTGCATAGAAAGCGGGCAGCATGATGGTTTCCGCATCCAGTCTTTGGCCGCGCGCTTTGGTCATGGCTGGACGCGGGTTAGACCAAGTGGGACAGGATGGGCAATGACTGAAATTGAGACGCCAAAGCGTAGTCGACTGATAGCGATTTCGAACAGGACCGCTGCGGGGCAGGAAAGCCGCGCCGGTGGGCTCGCTGTGGCCTTGTGGGACTCGCTTGCCGATACACGAGGACTCTGGATCGGCTGGAGCGGTCGCATTCTGGACTTTCCCAGCAATCGCGCCCGCAAATCCAGCGAGGATGGGGTGGAGTTTGCCCTGACGGACTATTCCCGCGATCAGTTCGATGGGTTTTACCTGGGCTATTCAAACAGCGTGCTGTGGCCAGTGATGCACAATCGTATCGATCTTGCCGTCTTCGATTCTTCGTTCTTTCGCTATTATGTGGAGATCAACGAGAAATTTTCCGACATTGTGCGACGTCAGGCGACAGAGGACGACTTGATCTGGGTGCACGATTACCACTTCCTGCTTTTGGGCGGTATATTGCGGGAAGAAGGATGGACAGGACGCTGCGGTTTCTTCCTGCATATTCCATTCCCCTCTCCAGAAGTCTTTCGCGCTATTCCGGAGCATCGCAAGCTTGCGAAAGGCCTGTGCGCTTATGATGTTGTCGGCCTGCAATGCCGGAAAGATCTGGCCAATCTGGCGCAGTATCTGGAAGAGGAATTCGGCGCCGAGGAACAGCCAGATGGCAAGTTCCTGGTTGAAGGTCGTATTGTGCATTTGCTGCATTGTCCGATCGGCATCGACAGCAAGTCATTCGCGCAGACAGCGCAGGACGAACCAGCAACGCGCGCCGCAAGCCGCCTGTCCCGGTTTCTTGGAGAGCGGGATCTGGTCATCGGTGTCGACCGAATGGATTACTCCAAGGGATTGCCACAGCGTTTCGAAGGCATGGCGGATCTGTTCGACAGATATCCCGAGTTGCACGGCAAGATCTCGTTCACGCAGATCGCGCCACCATCGCGCTCCGTTGTAGAAGAATATGCGCAGCTTCGCGAACAGCTGGATGCCCTGTCCGGGCGCATCAATGGAGACTATGGTGATCTCGACTGGATGCCGATCAGGTATCTCGCTCGCGGATATGATCGCGAGGAGATTGCCGGTCTATATAGACTTGCCACGGCGTGCCTTGTGACGCCTTTGCAGGATGGTATGAATTTGGTCGCCAAGGAGTTTGTCGCCGCGCAAGACCCTGAAGACCCCGGCGTGTTGATCTTGTCTCAGTTTGCCGGCGCAGCGGAGCAAATGAAGGAGGCTTTGATTATCAATCCTTATGACAGTTCGGCGATCGCCGAAGCCGTGAAGCAGGCGATTGAAATGCCGCGCGAGGAACGGCGGGAACGCTGGCAAAAGCTCTACGACAACATTTCCGAACAAGACATCGGCTGGTGGCGAAGCCGCTTCATGACCGCCTTCGAGCAGGTTCCGGCATGAGCCAGCCGGACGTCTCTCCTCCAAGGCTGGAAAATACGGTCGCATTGTTCCTCGATTTTGACGGCACATTGTCGCCGCTTCAGGATGATCCGGATGCCGTATTTCTGGCGCCGGGCATGGATGATGTGTTGATTCAGTTATCAGAGAAGCTGAATGGTGCGCTCGCCATCCTGTCTGGACGCGACCTGACGGATCTGTCCAAGCGCGTCCCGAATGCCTTGTGGCGTTTTGGAAATCATGGTCTCCGTTCCGCCGCTCCGGGAGAGAGGATGGCGGACACGGTGACGGACGCTCCTGATGGGCTCATCTGTCGGTTTCAATCTGTGATCAGCACTTTTGACGGGGTGCGCCTGGAGAAGAAAGGGCCTGTTCTGGCTGTGCACTATCGCGCTGCGCCCGACAAGGGTGAGCAGTTGGCCTTGCAGTTGGAAAGCGCTCTTGCAGAGTATTCCGACTACGCGCTGCAATCCGGAAAGATGGTGCTTGAGGCGAAGCCGAGCGGGGCGAATAAGGGTGTCTGCCTTGAGAAGGCGATGCAGGCACCTCCCTTCGAGGGGCGGGTT
Organism: Hyphomonas sp. TMED31; assembly: GCF_002172815.1. NCBI lineage: Bacteria > Pseudomonadati > Pseudomonadota > Alphaproteobacteria > Hyphomonadales > Hyphomonadaceae > Hyphomonas > Hyphomonas sp. TMED31. Next base: position 10,964 of record NZ_NHCK01000021.1, read on the forward strand.
CCCATTATGATTGGGGACGACAAGACAGATGAAGACGCCATTCTTGTCGCCAATCGTCTGGGTGGATGGTCTGTCAAAGTTGGAGAAGGGGCCAGCGCTGCAGAGTATCGGCTGACGTCCCATAAGGATGTCGAAAATTACCTGAAAGAGATGTTGGGAGATTTATGAGCCTGGATCTTGGAGTTGTCGGAAACGGGACTGTTGCCGGCCTGATCAATTCGCGCGGAGACTATGAATGGTTCTGCCTTCCGCGATTTGATGGTGAGCCTGTGTTCAACAAGCTGTTGGGTGGCGGCGGAACGTTCACCGTCTGGATGGAGGGCTTGACCAAGCGCTCCCAGACCTATGATCGCAACACGGCTATACTGCGCACGCGAATGGAGGCTGAAGACGGAGCAATTCTCGAGATTGTCGACTTTGCTCCGCGCTTTCAGCATAAGGGGCGCACTTTTCGGCCCGCGAGCCTGGTCCGGCGTTTCGAGGTAATCTCGGGCGCGCCGCAGCTGAAGATTTCCCTCACACCGGAAACGGATTGGGGCGGACGCCGCTTGAAGCCAATTCGAGGTGTCAATCATGTGCGCTTCGTCGATGAGGAATTGTCATTCCGGGTGACGACTGATGCGCCGGTTTCCTACATTCTGACAGAAACCAGCTTTATTCTGGATAAGGATGTGACCTTTATTCTGGGGGCTGATGAATCCCTGACGGATTCTCCTGGCGTCATTGCCCGTGATTGGGAAGAACGTACGCGCCAATACTGGGCGAAATGGGCGCGAAGCCTCGCCATTCCATTTGAGTGGCAGGATGAAGTTATCCGCGCTGCCATAACGCTCAAGCTGTGCGTGTTTGAGGAAACAGGCGGAATTGTTGCCGCGTTGACAACGTCCGTTCCTGAGCATGAAGGGTCTTCCCGCAACTGGGACTATCGCTTCTGCTGGATTCGTGATGCGTACTTTACTGTGACCGCGCTTAACCGACTGTCCGGAATGGGTACTTTGGAACATTATATGAGATGGGTGAGGAATATTGTTGCCCATTCGAAGGGTGGACATATTCAGCCTGTTTATGGAATCGGCCTTGAAGCGGATCTGACAGAAGACCTCGCGCCTCACTTGCCGGGATTCAGGGACTCAGGTCCGGTCCGGCGTGGCAACCAGGCTGCGGAGCACATTCAGCACGATGTGTACGGTCAGGTTGTATTGGGCGTTGCACAATCTTTCTTCGACCACAGACTGCTCGCTCAGCCCGGTATTGCGGAGTTCGAACAATTGGAGCCGGTGGGCGAACGGGCGTTTGCCGTTTACGACACACCGGATGCAGGCATCTGGGAATTCCGAACCATCGCTCATGTGCATACATCTTCCGCGATCATGTGCTGGGCCGCCTGTGATCGCCTCTCGCTGATCGCTGACAGGCTCGGACTTGAAAGTCGCGCTGCCTATTGGAGAGAGCGCGCAGACATAATTCATGCGACCATTTTGGACAAAGCCTGGAATGATGACGTCAAAGCTTTCACGGCCGCGTTCGGCGGTACGGATCTGGACGCGTCAGTCCTGCTGATGGCGGAGATCGGATTCCTGCCCGCAACGGACGAGCGCTATGTCGCCACAGTCGATGCAGTGGACCGGGATTTGCGCATGGGCGATCATGTGTACCGTTACAAGGTTGAGGACGATTTCGGGAAACCGAAGACCGCTTTTACGGCCTGCACGTTCTGGTTCATTGACGCGCTGTATCGCGTCGGCCGAGTCGAAGAGGCACGGCGCATGTTTGAGACTGTACTGGCCACCCGCAACCATCTGGGCCTCTTGTCTGAAGACGTGGATACGGAGACCGGTGAACTCTGGGGGAACTTCCCACAAACCTATTGCATGGTCGGAATCATCAATTCTGCGGCACTGCTGAGCAAGCCTTGGGCAGCAGTCACATAAACCTGCACAGTTTTAGCGAACTCGGTTCGATGCTGAGCGGCCGGAACTGAGTTTGTTGAACTGATTCAGCGACTGTGCGTTGCTGAAATCATGGGTGAGAGTGACGACGTCTTTGATGAAATGCATGGCTTCGGGGAAGCGGTACGGTCGCCGTACGCCCGCTATTCCTCCTGGTTTGAAGGCGCGACGCCGTCTGCACTGCTGAAGAAATCGCGGGAAGCGCGCACCTTTTTCCGTCGCACCGGCATTACGTTCAATGTTTACGGTGATGTTGAAGCCGATGAACGGCTGATTCCGTTTGATCTGGTGCCGCGTATTATTGGGGCCAGTGAGTGGGCTTTGCTGGTTCGCGGCATTGAACAGCGGGTCCGCGCTATCAATGCATTTCTTTACGACATCTATCATCGACAGGAGATCATTCGCGCGGGCCGTTTGCCCGAACACTTGATCCGCGAGAATGATGCATTCCTGCCCAAGATGATCGGTTTCGATCCGCCGGGCGGGATCTACACGCACATAGTTGGCATAGATCTTGTCAGAACAGGACCAAACGAATTCTTCGTGCTTGAGGATAATGCGCGGACACCATCTGGCGTTTCCTACATGCTGGAAAACCGGGAAACGATGTTGAAAATGTTTCCCGAGCTATTCGCGCAAGTGCCTGTGCAGCGTGTCTCCGGGTATCCTATGGCCCTTCGTCGATCCCTGGAAAGGTCTGCGCCGCAATCGTCAGCCGACAGGCCCACTGTGGCCGTACTGACGCCCGGCATTCACAACTCGGCTTACTTTGAGCACGCTTTCCTTGCCGACCAGATGGGTGTCGAACTTGTTGAAGGCCACGATCTGCGCGTGGTGGACGGGCGGGTCGCGATGCGGACGACGCAAGGTTACGAGCCAATTGACGTACTCTATCGCCGCGTGGATGATGACTTTCTGGATCCCTTGAATTTCAGACCGGACTCCATGCTGGGTGTCGCTGGAATATTCGACGTCTACCGCGCAGGCGGGATCACCATTGCGAACGCGCCGGGTACGGGCATTTCGGATGACAAGGCGATCTACTCCTACATGCCGGAAATCGTCGAGTTCTATACAGGGCAGGCGCCGCTCCTGAAGAACGTTCCAACCTGGCGATGTGCTGAACCGGATGCGCTGGCCTATGTGCTGGAGCATCTGGAAGAATTGGTGGTGAAGGAAGTGCACGGATCAGGCGGCTATGGCATGTTGGTCGGGCCAGCCGCAAGCAAGCGAGAGATCGCAGCTTTCCGAAGAAAGCTGACTGCGAAGCCAGCGAACTATATCGCGCAGCCGACGCTTGCGCTGTCTACGGTACCTATCCTGACCAAGGCCGGATTGTCGCCCCGCCATGTAGATTTGCGTCCTTTCGTTCTGGTGTCGCCAGACGGTGTTGATGTGACGCCCGGCGGTCTGACACGGGTGGCCATGAAAAAGGGTTCACTCGTTGTCAATTCGAGCCAGGGTGGTGGCACCAAGGACACCTGGGTTTTGAAGGAAGGCTAGGAGATGCTCGGACGCACTGCATCTGGTCTGTTCTGGATGGCCCGCCTTCTGGAGCGCGCCGAGAACACAAGTCGCCTTGTGGAGGCTGGTTTCCGCATGGCGCTGACCCGGTCGCAGCCAGGGGAAGAGGAGTGGCGATCTGTTCTGGTTACGGCCGGTTGCCATGACACCTATCGCGCGCGACATGATATGATTGATGGGGCCAAGGTGGCAGACTTTGCGCTNCGTGACCGATCAAACCCCTCCAGTGTTTTGTCGACCCTTCACGCCGCCCGGGAAAATGCCCGTATGACCCGCACCGCCCTGACGCGGGAAATGTGGGAGGCGATCAATGATTTCTGGATGACGTTGAGAGATGCGCTCAAGCGGCCCCCCTCGGAAACTGATTTGCCTGAAATCCTCACCATGATCCGGCAGCAAGGTGCGCAAGTTCGCGGCGCGACAACCGGCACGATGCTTCGCAACGACATCTATAATTTCGTCATTCTCGGCATCATGTGCGAACGAGCCGACAACACGGCGCGTATCCTTGATACCAAGTACTATGTCCTCCTGCCGACCAGTGCGTCTGTCGGCTCTCCCCTCGACAATGTTCAGTGGGAGATGATCTTGCGGTCTGCCTCTGCGCAGCGTTCATTTCATTGGCTGAATGGCGGCAGTGTTACGCCGCGCTCCATCGCTGACTTTCTTGTTTTTGACACGCGCATGCCGCGCTCTCTGGCCTATTGCTACCAGACGATCACGCATGAGCTCGACTGTCTGTTTCGGCAGTACGGCCAACGCGTCATGGCCCACGATCTGGCAACGTCTCTGGAAGCAAGTCTGGCCGCGACGAATGTAGACAGCGTGTTTGATAGCGGCCTGCATGAGTTCCTGACGGACTTTCTCGGTCGCAACGCTGCATTATCAACCCAGATCGAACGAGACTACAGGTTTGCGGAGTGATGGGATGAGGCTGACAGTAGATCACACATCGACCTACACCTATGAGACNGGCGTATCGTACGCNCTCCAACAGGTTCGTAAACGTCCTGTCAGTTTGCCCTCGCAATCGATCCTGTCATGGGATCTGTCTATTGATGGGGCGCGTCTGGAGACCAGCTACACAGATCATCACGGGAATCTTGTCGACCTGGTCCAGGTGGATCCAGACGCTTCGAGCGTGACCGTCAGCGTGAAAGGTGAGGTGGAAACGCACGACATGTCCGGCATGATGGGCGGGCATCGTCAGCTTGTACCGCTTTGGCTCTACAAGCGTCCGACAGGATTGACGGCACCTGCAAAAGGATTGCGGGCGCTTGCGGGAAAGTTCGGTAGCAACACCGCACAGGATGTGGGCGTGCTGCATGAGGTAATGGCCGAAATTGCCACTCATGTGGCTTATCAAACCAACGAAACCGATTCCGAGACCACAGCTGAAGAAGCGCTGCAGAAGGGCCAAGGGGTGTGTCAGGATCATGCGCACATTTTCATCTCAGTTGCGCGGCTTTTGGGGTTTCCGACGCGATATGTCAGCGGCTATCTGATGATGACAGACCGCATTGATCAGGACGCGGGTCATGCGTGGGCGGAGGCGTGGGTGGATGGCCTCGGATGGACAGGGTTCGATGTGTCCAATGGCATCTGCCCAGACGCGCGCTACATCCAGGTTGCGACCGGCTTGGACTATCGGGACGCTGCGCCGATCCGCGGCATGGTGTACGGGGCAGGCGCTGAAAACCTGGTAGTATCCATTCAAGTGCAGCAGTAGATTGCGAGAGCTTTTGTATCGGAGAATCACCCAGTGACGTATTGCGTTGCGCTTCGGTTGGACCGGGGACTTATCTTCATGTCGGATACTCGCACAAATGCGGGCATCGACAATATCTCGAAATTTCAGAAGATGTTCACNTGGGAGAAGCCGGGTAGCCGCGTGATCACCNTCATGACGGCTGGCAACCTTGCGACAACACAAGCCGTCATCAGCCTGCTTGATGAGCGACTGAAAGCACCGGAAGAACGTAATCCCAGCATCATGGCGGCGGATACCATGTTCCAGGTCGCTAAATTGGTGGGCGACACGCTGAAAGAGGTGATCCGCACGCAAGGGGATGGCGGCCCGGAATCGGAGGCAGCCTTTGGCGCGACGCTTATCGTGGGTGGTCAGATCGCTGGCATGGAGCCAAGGTTGTTCCTTGTATACCCTGAAGGGAACTTCATCGAAGCGAGTGACGAGACCCCTTTCTTCCAGATCGGGGAAACCAAATATGGTCGTCCAATCATTTTGAGGGCTTTCAGTCCCGACATGACATTCGAAGAGGCCGTGAAGCTGCTATACGTCTCGTTCGACTCGACGCTGAAGGCCAATCTGTCCGTGGGTATGCCGCTCGACCTGCAAACCATTGAGTTGGATACCTGCAAGGTCGGCCAGAAGCGGCGGGTCGAGGAGAACGATCCTTACTTCTCGACGATCTCTTCGAAATGGGGCGACGCATTGAAGCTCGCCTTCAATTCATTGCCTGACTACGAATTCTGATCAGATCGGTTCGGGCACATGGCTTCGGTACAGCTTGCGGGCAAGCTCTACCCGACCGAGTGCATCCAATCCTTCGGTATCTGCTTCCAGTGTCGCCTTGAGTAGTGGGCGAATGCCGATCCGGTTCGCAATCTGAATGGCGAGCCCCGGCCGTGCATTCAGCTCCAGAAGAAGCGGTCCCTTTGTCTTGTCCAGAACAATGTCTGCGCCGAGATAACCGAGCCCCGTCACATCGTACGCCTTCGAGGCCATTTCCAGCATCGTATCCCAATGCGGAACCGAGAAATTACGCAGCGGGTTCGCGGTATCAGGATGTATGTCTGTGGTCTTGCCGTTCTGCATACCGCTCAGCGTCTTGCCTGTGACCAGATCCAGTCCAACGCCCACGCCACCCTTGTGCAGGTTCGCTTTGCCATCCGACTCTGCGGTTGGCAGGCGCACCATCGCAACGGCAGGAATNCCGCGAACGACAATGATGCGGATGTCTGGCACACCGCCGAATGAGATCGGATTGAAGATTTCGTCGAATTTNACCCGATACTCGAACATGGCCACGTCCGGCTGGCCGCTGAGGCTATACATGCCGGACAGGATATTGTTCACGTGGAAGCGGATGTCTTCCAGAAGGGCGCGCTGGCCGTTCGACCGGCGCCAACCGCCCCGCATCGGCTCCATCAACACCTGTATCCCGTTCCCCTGAGAGCCGTTGGCAGGCTTGATAACCACACCATCAGGCTTGTCCAGATAAGACTCCAGATGGCGCATATGGAACGGGTTGGCGATTACGCCATAAAGCTCCGGCGTGGGGATGTTTGCCGCGTTGGCGAGACGTTTGGTCTCGCGCTTGTCGTCTACCAGACGGATCAGTCGNCGNGGGTTGAGCTCATTCACGAGGCGGACATTGCGCTCGTTGATGCCGAGCAGCCCAGCCTTCCGCAAAGCCCGATACCGTCCGATCATTTGCGTGTGTCCAACTCGCGGAAGCGGATCAGTTCACTGAGGCGCAATCCGGTNTATTTACCCATCAGCAGGCAGATCGCCATGATCACGAGAAGCAGTTCAGGGAAGTTGAACATCAGATACTCGACATGCGTGTTGGTCATGACGAGGTAAGACGCCGCAGCGACCATCAGGCTGCCGATGCCNTGCTTGATGGCTTCGGTGGCCGAGTATTCTTCCCAGGCAATCGACATGCGCTCGATCGTCATCGTCAGAATGACCATTGGNAACAGCGATATTGAAAGGCCGATGCGCTGGCCGCTATTGTTCATGATCTGCGCGATAACGGCCATACAGATAACAATAAACACGACAACGGTCGCCAATCGTGGAACCAGCAGCAACTTCAACTTTTCCAGATAGAAACGCACGGCGAGTCCCAGCGCGATGAGCGCCGTGAACAGGATGACTCCGTTGACGAGCGCCGTTTCGCGGAACGCAATNCCGATCAGGACAGGCATGAATGTGCCGAGGGTCTGGAGGCCAATGAACTGGCGGAGGAAGACCAACATCAGAATGCCCACCGGAATGGTCACCAGAACCTGATAGACAAGTTGCGTGGTGATNGGCAGGCGATTGAACGAGAACCATTGCATCGCCGAGCCTTCGTCCTTGGCGACACGTTGCACCACATCCGCGACAGCNGCATTGACGGGCTGGATGCTGACTTGCAGGTCGAGATCGGAGATGCCTTCCGCCCGGATGAAATCCTTGGTGCCATGCCAGATCGTGAAGAATTCCTGCGGATCCGGACCTGGGAAGTAACGGCGGTCAACGCCATCCGCATGATATTCGAGCCAATGCCGGATTTCTGCCCGGCGGCGCGCAGAATCCAAGAATACGCCATTCGCCACGCGGGCAGGGATACCCTGACTGGTCAAGACATCGCGGGCAAGCGCAAGGCGTGCGATTGGGCGTGGCAGGGCTGGCGATAGCAGGGCGTCGACTTCATCGACATCCCCGTCCACGAAGATCTCTTCCAGAACGAGATCTGCGAGAGACTCGTCATCGGCTGAGCGCCGGCGCAAGTCCGTGGACCANACNAGGAAAGCCTGTCGCTCAAGGTCNTTTTCTGCCTCAGGCGCGGCGCGGCGCAGTTTTCGGCGCATGTCGTCGGGAAGGGGGCTTTCAACGGTCTCGCCAAGCAGGCGCGCACGGTATCGAAGCACCTTCCGGTCATTCGGATAACGATACGTCCAGATGGCGGTCCGGCCCTCATCATTGCGGCCATTCAGCCTCAATCCGAAAGCACCATTGTAGAACTGTTCCTGCGATACGCGGCGATTTTCGCTGTTCGAGGGAACAAAGGTTTCCAGCCGAACTGGCTGGTTGCTCGTNTCGAAGTCGAGATAGATCTCGAAATCCCAAGTTGTGGTCTGCAGGCCGGGGGTCAGCGGATAATCGTGCTGAAGCACTTTCGTCGCGAAGATGCCAAGGCCAATGGCGGCCAGAACCAGGGCAAGTAATCGGGTATGGGTAAAGCTATTCACGGTCTTCTGTTTCGCAGCTGCCAGGAGCAATGAACGTCGAGGCGGAATCGACAAGCACACGGGACGCCATGAATTCGCGTCCTACAAGGAAATCGTATTCGAATTCTTCCCGGTCAGCCAGATTGACTTCCGCCAGGCCGCTTACGCCGCCGATGCATAGCGGNAAGTGAATCACAGGNCGTCTGATGGTTCCGCCCTTTTTCANTTTGATAAGCGCGAAACGCCGAACATTCTGATCGTATCGGACGGTGCGCCCATTCTTGCCGACNAGCCGNAAGCGAACCCAGTCNTCCTTGCCGGATTTGTTGTAGATGTGAACATCGCGTGCAAACACCGAGCTGGAATCGGCACCCGTATCCAGCTTGCCTTTCATCTCAAGGCCAAGTTTTCCGACATATACGTTCTCGACATAGCCCATGGTTACCGGGTCGTCGGTCCGGTCGCTGCTGTCAGCGGAGGCTGACATTGCGGGCAATGACAGAAGGGCCATCGCGGCCACGATAGATCTGAAATACTTCACGTGAATTTGTCCCTTTGCCTTAATCGAGGCAGTCCTCTGCTCACCTACCATGCGAGCGGTGAAGGCGATAGCGTTCGGATCACTTCGGCGTCCCAATTGGGGACGTGGTACAGACTGATAAGTTCCCTGACGACGCCCATTTTTGCCTCAAAAACCTGATTTCGTGTCATTTCTATGGTGAATACGAGGATCGACTGTGGCCCCGGTCTTGCATGTCAATAAACTGCACCTTCTGCGTGTATCACCCCACAAAAATTAACCAAGAATAGAATTTTAAAAAAACTCTATTTCAGGTTGCGTTCTGTAATTGCTGCTATAGAATGAACGTCGGAGGGAGAGAGCTTCGGCTGTCTCGGAGACTGTAAGACGCTGGGGAGTGGTTCGGTTCGCAATCACAAATGCCGGGCGTCATGTTGACGTTGAGAATGGATCGAATCCCGAAGAATTCGGGGGTGATAGGCAGGAAGGCTTTATGGATCGGTCGGTGGATCAGATTCTGGACTGCGTTCGCGAGAATGTGGATGTGCATGTCCAGAATGGCGTGCTGGTTGCGAAGTCGGCAGATGCGCGATCTTTATCTCTACCTGCGATCTATCCGGAATGGCTGGGAGACGCGGCGTTTGCACAGGCGCATGGTGCNCGNTTCAACTATGTCGTCGGCGAAATGGCACGGGGCATCGCCACGCCCAGGATGGTTATCGAAGCCGTTCGAGCAGGATGTGTCGGGTTCTATGGCAGCGCCGGACTGAAGCCCGACACGATCCAGGCGGGCATACAGGAAATCAAGGCAGGCATTGCGCAGGGGCAAACCTCTTGGGGTGCGAATCTGATTCATTCACCCCAACAGCCGGGCTACGAAGCAGAAGTCGTGGACTTGTTCCTGTCGATGGGCGTCAGGCGCGTTTCGGCGTCAGCCTATATGCGTTTGTCGCCAGAAGTCGTCCGATACACAGCGCTTGGCTTGTCGAGGGACGGACAAGGCNGCATCCGGCGCGCCAATCATGTTTTCGCGAAAGTATCGCGCGCTGAAGTCGCGCGGCAATTCATGCAGCCTGCGCCAGAGAAAATTCTGCGCGCGCTGGTATCAGAAAATCGCATATCGCCGGAGCAGGCCGAACTNGCGGCGCAGGTTCCTGTCGCACTCGACATNACNGCTGAGGCNGATAGCGGTGGTCACACCGACAACCGCGCCNCGGCNCCCTTGTTTTCATCNCTGTCTATTGCGCGTGATCAAGTAGCCGCGGAAACGGGTNTCGATGCGAACATGATCCGTATCGGCCTGGGCGGCGGNATTGCCACACCNCACGGCGTAGCGGCGGCGTTCCAGATGGGCGCAGCCTATGTCCTGACCGGATCAATCAATCAGGCGGCNATCGAGTCGGGTTTGTCCGAACCTGCGCGACAATTGCTNGCCAAGGCNGGGCCAGCCGATGTCGGGATGGCTCCGGCAGCGGACATGTTCGAACAGGGCGTCGAGGTGCAGGTGCTGAAGCGCGGAACCTTGTTCGCCATGCGGGGGCGCAAACTGCACGCGCTCTACAAGGCGGGCTTGTCGTTCGAAACGATGACACAGAAGGATCGGGCCTGGCTGGAAGACGTATTGGGCGAGCCATTTGACGATGTCTGGCAGAAGACACGAGCCTTCATGCTGCAATCAAACCCGAAGGAAGCGGCGCGCGCTGAGGCGGATGGGAACAAGCGGCTGGCGCTCGTGGCGCGTCGCTATCTGTTCATGGGCGCACAATGGGCGCGTGAGGGTGTGGCCGACAAGGCCTCGGACTATCAGATCTGGTGCGGGCCAGCCCAGGGCGCATTCAATGAATGGGTNGCTGGCACATTTCTGGAGCCAATCGAGAACCGGACGGTTCGCCAGATCGCCCTGAATCTGATGGAAGGTGCGGCACGATTGACGCGAGCAGGGCAAATGCGCGCTGCAGGCATTGCTGTGCCGCCCACTGCGTTCTCCTGCACGCCAAAAAGGTTTCTCTGATATGATGTCTTACAAGGTCAGCAAGCCATGAGTTCAAAAGCCGCCACACCGATTGCCATTGTAGGCATGGGCGCGATCTTCCCAGGGCGCGGGGATGTGACCGGGTTCTGGCGTGATGTGTTCGAGGGACGCGACTTGCTGTCGGATGTGCCGTCCACGCATTGGCTGACCGAAGACTATTATGACAGTGATCCGAGGACGAAGGACAAGACTTATGGCAGGCGGGGCGGGTTCATTGATCCTGTCGCTTTCGATCCGCTGACCTTCGGTATCCCTCCAAAGGCGATGGAGGGGACGGATACAGCACAGTTGCTGGCGCTGGTCGCGGCATATGCGACGCTTCAGGATATTGAGCGTGATAGCGAGGGTCGGATCGACAAATCTCGTACGAGCGTGGTCTTGGGTGTAGCGTCTGCTACCGAGTTGACGGCGCATATGGCAGGTCGTCTCCAACGGCCGGTCTGGGTCAATGCCATGCGCGAAGCCGGACTGCCGGAAAGTGAAGTCACTGCGCTCGCCGAGCGGATCGAAAGCCACTATGTCGAATGGCAGGAAGCGACATTTCCGGGACTGCTCGGAAACGTCGTAGCCGGACGGATTGCCAACAGGTTTGATCTTGGCGGCAGCAACATGGTCACTGACGCGGCATGTGCCTCAAGTCTTTCTGCACTGAGCATCGCGTTGCATGAACTGCGCTCGGGCGACAGCGACACGGTGCTGACTGGTGGCGTCGACGCGCTCAATGACATCCTGATGTATATGTGCTTTTCAAAAACGCCGGCCTTGTCGCCAACAGGTGACTGCCGGCCGTTCTCGAACGAAGCCGATGGCACCATGCTTGGTGAAGGGATCGGCATGCTGGCGCTGCGCCGCCTCGAAGATGCGGAACGCGATGGCAACACGATCCATGCGGTGATCCGGGGACTTGGCGGTGGATCAGATGGTAAAGGCACAGCCATTTATGCGCCGGTGCCAGAAGGGCAGGCGCGCGCCTTGAGGCGTGCCTATGAGCAAGCGGGGTACGGCCCGGAAGCCGTCGACCTGGTTGAAGGGCATGGCACCGGGACGAAAGCCGGTGACAAGGCTGAGCTGGANGGACTGCATCTGGTTTTCGGTGAGGTTGAGTCTGAAGCGCCTTGGTGCGCGCTTGGGTCCATCAAGTCCCAGATCGGACATACGAAGGCCGCCGCCGGCGCCGCCAGTCTTGTCAAAGTCGTGAATGCGCTCAGTCGTAAAATCCTTCCGCCTACAATCAAGATTGAAGAACCTGCGGAAGTCATCAAGGATAGCCCAGCCTTCTACCTGAACACCGAGGCTCGCCCCTGGATTGCGCCCAAAAAGCGCCCGCGCCGCGCGTCTGTCAGTTCATTCGGATTTGGCGGAAGCAATTTCCATGTGACGCTGGAGGAGTATCTCGGCAAGACAGCGGCGAAGCCTTATCGGGTGATGCCAGCTGAGCTCTTTTTGTTTAGTGCGGATTCGGGCAATGCGCTTGCCTCCGCGATTGAGGCCGCACCTGGTCAGCTAGACGAAGCCGGGCTGGCGTACGCCGCGTCGCAAACGCACGCTGCCTTCAGGGCTGACGCTCCGGCGCGCGCAGCAATCATTGCTGAGTCTCTGGCGGATCTGAAGTCAAAAACAGAAAGCCTGTCCCAGCAGATCAGGGCTGGCGAGATCGGTGTCCGTCCGTTCAAGGCTGATTGCGTTGCCTCGCTGGACGCGCCGTTGACTGGCAAAACTGCTTTCATGTTTTCTGGCCAGGGTAGTCAGTATGTCGGCATGGGTTCTGATCTGGCGATGGCCTTCCCTCTGGCGCGTGAGGCATGGGACAGGGCGGCCGGTCACAAACGTACCGGCAGGTTGCGGTTGGATCGACTGTCCTTTCCACCTGCCGCCTTTGATCAAGTCGACTTCGGCGCTCAAACGCAGACTCTGACAGAGATGCAGCATGCCCAGCCCGCCATCGCGGCGGTCGCACTCTCGCAATTGGGGCTGCTATCGCAGCTTGGCCTCAAAGCAGACATGGCCGCCGGGCACAGTTTCGGGGAAATCATGGCGTTGCACCTTGGCGGCGTAATGAATGCTGACACCGCGCTGACAGTTGCGGCGGAGCGCGGCGCCCTGATGGCGAAGGCAGCTGGCAACACCAAGGGCGCGATGCTTGCGGTTCAGACGGATGCAGAAGCGATCAAACCCGTGCTGCAAACAGTGGGTCAGGGCCTGGTGCTGGCCAATGATAATGGTCCGGACCAAGTCGTCCTCTCAGGTGCGCAGGAGGCAGTTGAGGCGGCCAAGGCGGAATGCGACGCGCGAGGCCTTAAGGCGCGGATGCTTCCGGTGGCCACCGCCTTCCATTCCGAGATTGTCGCAGAGGCGGTGCCGCCTTTTGAAAAGCTGCTTGCTAAGCAGAAGCTCCGCGCGCCGAAGCTTGATGTCTATGCGAATGCCACCGCCCGGAAGTATGATGCGAAAGTCGCCGAATTGCCGGCATTCATCGCCGACCAGCTGATCCAGCCGGTGCGTTTCCGTGAGCAGGTTGAGGCCATGTATGCGGACGGAGCAAGGGTTTTCGTCGAAGTCGGTCCAGGCGGCGTCGTGACAGGTCTCGTCGGTCATATATTGGGTGATCGGCCTCATCTCGCCATTTCGCTGGACCACAAGCGGCGCAATGGGGTGAACCAGTTCCTGCTCGCGATTGCTACGTTGGGCGTAGCAGGAATCGAGCTCGACTATCCGGCGCTGTTTGCTGAACTTCCGCCACAACCGCCCAATCCAGCTCCGTCCAAGCATGCAGTGAAGATCACTGGCGGCAATTACAACAAGCCGTATCCGCCGGCCAAGGGCGCTGAGGGGCGCGCGACACCGAACCCCGAAAAGCCAGCGATGCCCACGAAATCCACCATGGCGGAATCATCCGCTCCTCCTTCGGTCCGGGCTGGGGTTTCACCACGTCCGGCTGCTCAAGACCTTCCAGAACAGACAGGCGCTTCCATGACCCAAGATCCGTCCGCACCGAGCCCGTATTTCGCTTCGGTACAAAGTTCCGCACCTGCAGCACCCGCTTCGACCACTGAGCGTATCATGCAGGAAGTTTCCCAACGCCACGCGGATTATATGGCAGCCATGTCGACGGCGCATTCGGCATTTCTGAATGTCGCGGTTCAACTTGCCGGACAAACGCCGAGCGAGCCGGCAAAGCCAGCCGCGTTGCCAGCGCCTGCTCCAGCACCGAAGCCGGCGCCCGTTGCTGCGCCATCTCCTGTCGTTCAGTCGCAAGCTAATGGGGCCTATCATGAGGACGCGCCCGAGCCAGCACCTGAACCCGAACCGGTTCCAAAAAGTGCTCCGGCGCCGAAACCTGCCAGTCCTGCGCCCGTGGCAGCGCCTGCAGTCACGCAGCCGGTACTGGGGGCAGATTCGGTTGGCCTGGTCCGCGCGATAATTGCAGAGAAGACGGGGTATCCGGAGGATATGCTTGAACCGGACATGGATCTGGAGGGCGAACTCGGCGTCGACTCGATCAAGCAGGTGGAGATTCTTTCTACGCTGAGAGAGCGCATGCCGGACCTCCCGGAAATCGACCCTGAACAGCTTGTTGAATTGCGCACGATTTCGGCAATTGCCGAAATGATTGATGCATCCGGCACGGGAGCGGCGGCCCCAGCTGCGGCGCCTGTGAGTGTGTCGGAGCCGGAAAGGGGCGCGGCCAATGGCGGCATTTCCGCCGATACAGTTCGGGCATTGATAGCGGAGAAGACCGGCTATCCGGAAGATATGCTGGAAGATGACATGGACCTTGAGGGCGAGCTTGGGGTCGATTCGATCAAGCAGGTGGAAATCTTGTCCGCCCTGCGCGATCAGCACCCGGAGCTGCCCGAAGTCGATCCAGAGGTTCTTGCCGACTTGCGCACGATCCGGGCGATCGCTGATTTTTTTGGGTAGGGGGCGGCGGAGCGCCAGCCGCGCTCTCCCGTCCCGGCCCTCAGGCCGGTTCGGTTCCGGACTATGAAAGTTCAGTACGTGTCGTTTCACTCGGCGCATCACAGCCCTTCAGCAGGGTTGTCGATATCGCTGCGCAGGGGCCGTTCGCAGTATCGGGTGCGGCGCCGGAGCTTGCATATGCCCTTGTCGAGTTCCTGCAGTCGCAAGGTGCGCAGGCAGGGATTCTGGGCGAGGCATCTGATGACTTTCGCACTGTCATCCTCACGGAAGGGCATTCAGGTCTTCCTGTCACGGAACGGCATTGGCAGGCCTTGAATCTGTGTCGGCAGTTTCATGACCGCGGCGTTCGGATAATCATGTTGGAGCCGTCTTCTGAGGCGGCTGCTGATCAATTGTGTGGGCTGTCTGGACTGTCGCGAACTTTGCGTCAGGAATGGCCGAACCATGATGTGGTGACGTGGAGTTTGCCCGCTGGCGAACGCGTAACTGGGTGGGCCGATTTGGTAACGACCGCTCTGGGTACCGATTTGTCTGACGCGGTTTTGACACGGCAAGGAGCGGCCATTCAAGCAATTCACCAAGCACCTCGATTGAGCCGAGCCGTCGTCGAAGCGTCAAATGTCTGGTTCGTTCCAGGCGGTGCGCGCGGCGTAACCGCGGCGTGTGTGAAAGAGCTCGCTCGCAGACAGTCCGGCTCAGTGTTTGTGCTCGCGGGCCGCTCAGACATTGTCCCGTGGCCAGAAGGGATGGACGTTACAAGCGACATGAAACAGTTGCGCGGGGCGCTGATTTCGGTCGCTCGCGCGAGCGGTCAGACGCCATCGCTTCCGGACGTCGATCGACAGGCGAAAGCTCTGCTGGCGGGTCAGGAGATTCGAGAGACGCTGGACGATATTTCGATGTCCGGCGCGCAAGCAGTGTATTTACGCACCGACATGTCAAATCGTGCGAGTATCCAGTCCGCCATTGCGAAAGTCTCACAACAGTATGGCTCCATTACAGGACTCGTCCACGGGGCAGGGGTGCTGTCGGATGGGCTGGCTCTCAAGAAATCCCGCGAAGATGTCGCGTATGTTTTCGGGCCGAAGGTTGAAGGCTTGGCCATGTTGCTGGAAGCTATCGATCTATCACAGCTCCGCCATGTCGGCCTTTTCTCGTCCGCATCGGCCGTATTCGGAAATGTCGGACAGAGTGACTACGCTATGGCGAATGCCTGGTTGGGCGCGATGGCGAGAAAGCTCTCTGCCGATTTGCCTGACGCCATTGTGAAGAGCTTTTGCTGGGGGCCTTGGGCTGGCGGCATGGTCGACTCGTCTCTTGCGGGTCATTTTGCTTCGCGTGGTATTTCCCTGATCGGTCTGGAAGATGGCGCACGTATCTTCGCTGATCAAATCCTGCAGGGTGAACGAAGTGAAGTTGAGCTTCTGATCGGGGATGAGTGGGCAGGATGAGTATGTCAGACCAGTTCGAACCGATCGCAATCGTCGGACAGGGGTGTGTCTTGCCAGGCGCAATGAGCCCGGCAGAGCTCGGCGATATCGTGTTCAACAAGCGCATCGTGTACGGGCCAGTATCGGCCAATCATCTGGGATTGTCTGAGTCGGAAGCGCTCTCCCGCGCATATGTGTCCGGAACCGTTGATGGGTTCGAAGCAGCCTTCCGTCCGAATGACGCCTCCGAGTCCTGGCAGGCAGCCGCCCTTGCTGATCCGGTTTGTGGGTGGACCTTGCGCGCTGCGCTGGACGCATGGTCTGACGCGCGCACACCAAAAGTTCGCAAGGGGAAGGGCGGCGTATTCGTCGCGAACCTGTCCTATCCGTCTATGGCGCACGCGGAACATGCAGCCGAATTCTGGGCCGGGCAGAAGGCCGAAAATCCGCGAGCGACGTTGAACGCGTCCCTTCCGCCACACCTGATTGCTGATGTTCTGGGATTGTCAGGTCCGGCCTTTTCCCTTGATGCGGCTTGTGCCTCCTCGCTTTATGCGCTGGAGATCGCCTGCCGCAGGTTGCAGTCGGGAGCGATAGACTGCGCGCTCGTAGCGGGCGTGAACGCAGCGGACAATCTTATCCTGCATATCGGGTTCGATGCTTTGAAAGCGCTCAGTCCGACCGGGCAATCCCGTCCATTTGTAAACGGGGCGGACGGACTTGTACCCTCTGAGGGGGCGGTGGCGGTTGTCTTGAAGCGTTTGTCAGACGTCCGCAAGAAAGACCGGGTTCATGGCGTGATCCGTGGCATTGGTCTGTCCAATGATGGCCGACGCAAAGGGTTGCTGGCACCTTCTGGTGATGGTCAGCGAGAAGCAATGCGCCGTGCCTATGACATGGCTGGACTGGACCCGGCCAGTGTGTCCTATCTGGAGTGCCATGCGACCGGGACACCGACGGGTGATGGTGTCGAAGTGCAGGCATCCACCGAAATGTTCGCCGACAATGAGACTCTCGCCATTGGTTCATTGAAGGCAAATACCGGGCATCTGATCACGGCGGCTGGGCTGGCCAGTCTTCTGAAGCTGACCGAAGCTTTCAAACGTGAGAGCTTGCCGCCAACGCCGGTCGCCGGGGACTTGATCGGACCAGTTCAGGAGGGCGGACTCACCGTCGTCCAGAATGCCGCGCCTTGGAAAATGAAAGGCGGTGTCCGCCGAGCTGCGATCAGCAATTTCGGATTTGGGGGCAATAATGCCCATTTGATCCTGGATCAGTATGATCCAAATGCGAAACAAAGAGAGCCGATCGATCCCGTATCCGTACGTCCACAAGTGGTGATTTGCGGCACCGGTCTCATGGCCGGAACTGATCGCGGTGCGGACGCCGTGACGCGCAGGATCATGAATTCTCCGTTGAAACCCGTCGGGCCTTGCCGGAAGATTGGCGCGGACCCCAGAGCTGCTCGCACACCCCCAATGGATTTGCTTGAGGCCGAGCCGCAACAGCTGGCGATATTGGATGTGGTTGAGGAGGCACTGTCCTCGGTAGCGCCTGTCGATCCTCAGCGCGTCGGCATCTTCACAGCAATGGGGTGCGCGTCGGACTCTGCGCGTTGGTTGCTGAGAGAGCGTCTGTCTGCGCTCACAGCCNTGCGCTCGNATTCTGATGCGCTGGTGCAAGCCGAGGCTGCTGTGGCGCCGCCATTACNAGCCTCAACAGTGCTGGGGGCGATGGCGAACATGACGGCCAATCGCGTTACCTACGCTCACGATTTTCATGGCATGGGGTTCTCGGTGTCGGCGGAAGCGGCATCCGGCCTTGCCGCGCTTGATCTCGCCCTTGAGGCGCTCGGCAGCGCGCGGCTGGATATGGTAATTGTTGCGGCGGCAGACTTCGCGGCGGAGCCGGTCAGAGTGTCAGTTTTGGCTGAACTTGGAGTCACGGTCCAGCCGGGTGATCAGGCTGCTGCGCTAGTGCTCAAGCGTGCGGATGACGCAGCGTCTGCCAAGGATCATAGTTTCGGATCAATAGAGTTTGTTGATTGGACCAGAACACAAGCCTCTACTGGAAGCGTCTTGGACGAGGTGTTTGGAGTCGCTCCGTGTGCATCTGTCGTGTTCGATCTGGCGCTAAACGCGCAATTGGCCGCGCGCGGCCATATGCTGACGGCTGGCGGGGCAATTCCCGATCTGCGAAGTTCGCCAGAGGCCTTGGAAATTGTAGCACGCTCGACGCCTGCGAATTGTACAGGCGCGCTCTCCTTCTGCCCTGCAGACGCCAGGCCTGTGCCGGATGCCTTGCGACCGACGCCATATTTGTATTGGGCTGCCGGAAAGGACAAGGCAACGCTCGCGAGTCGAATTGCATCGGGGAAGGCGGGGGGCAGAGGGAAATGCCGCATCGCAATTCTCGCGCCGACAGAAGACGCGCTTCGGGAGCGGCAGAAATCCGTACAAAAACAGTTGGAGCAGGATGAAATTCCAGACGGGGAGGGCATTCAGTTTGGTGAGGGCAAGCCCGAAGGTGAGCTGGCTTTCATGTTTACTGGATCGGCCGCCGTATATCCGCGTATGGGACGCGGCTTGCTTTCAGCATTTCCGGAATTGCGTCAGCGCCTGTCAAAACTCGACAAGGCTGAAGAGATTGCACCATTGTTGGCGCGCGCCAGTCTGAGCGAATTTGAACAATTGTGCGCCGGTACCTTGTTGAGCCAGGCACACGCGATCCTTCTGCAGGATATACTCGGCGTGAAAGCGGATGCCGCACTCGGACTGTCGCTTGGCGANAGCAATGCCCTGTTCGCATTTGGATTCTGGCGAGATNCCGGCGCACTGCTGGACGAGATTTCTGACGCGGCCATGTACGAGCGTCACATCGGAGGAGATTTCGAGACTGCGAAAAAGGCCTGGGGACCGAACGTTCCAGCGGACTGGACGAATTGGCGGGTGCAGGCGCCGGTTGAGGCCGTAAAAGCAGAAGTCACACAACATGACGGTGTCGAGATCACGATCATTTATTCGCGGACCGACTGCATGATTGGTGGCCCNGCCGAAGCCTGCCGACAGGTTTGCGCAGCATTGGGGCCCGGCAGTGGCGCGAAGATGCATCAGCACCTCATCGTCCATGCCAAGGCGATGCAACCATTCGCAGAAACCTGGCGGCGTCTGCACACGCGCAAGCTACATAAAGGGAAAGACGTTCGTCTCTATGCCAACGCCATCAATGCAGCCTATGAGCCCACAAGCGAACTGGCNGCAGACATGCTTACCCGGCAGGCCGTCGATACGGTAAACTTTCCNCCCACAGTCGAGCGAGCATGGAAGGATGGTGTNCGAACATTCGTCGAGCTTGGCCCACGAGACACACTGACATCTGCTCTGGCGAACATTCTTGAAGGCAAGCAGTTCAAGGCTGTCGCCACAGACCGGATCGAATCTGCTGACCTGTCCCAGATTGCGGAGTTGGCGGCATTCCTGTTCGCAGACGGGCGCGCCATCAAGATGAAGCCAGTCGCGGAGGCACTGGACGCAGCGAGGCGCAATGCGTCAAGGCGGCCCGAAGCTTGGCCACTCACTCGGCCGGTCCCCTACGCGCCGCCAATCGTTCCCCCGCTTGCATCATCCTTCAGGATGCCCGCAGCACCTGCGCTCTCTGATATTGTCTACCCTCCATCAAGTCCCGCTGCGACGATGGATGAGCCAGTTCACTTTGCGCCGCCTCCGTCGGACCGGCGATTACCGCCGCCCCGCAAGGTGATTGCGGGTACAGAGCCNTTGCTGCCGCGTACGCCGGTGGGACCAAACTGGGATTATCCGGAGATTGAGAAATCTGCTCGCGAGAAAATGTCGGAGTTTTTTGGNAAAAGCTTCAGGAAGCAGGATACGTACGACCGCCAAGTTCGGCTGCCAGCGCCGCCTTTGCTGCTTGTGGATCGGATTACCGGAATCGACGCTGAAGCAGGGGTGGAGAGCACCGGTGTCATCTGGACCGAAACGGATCTGACTGGGGACCAGTGGTTCATCCATGACGGTCGCATCAGGCCGGGGCCGCTGATTGAAAGTGGCCAGGCGGATTTGACCTTGATTGGCTGGATGGGGGCAGACTTCAAGAACCAGAATGACCGTGTCTACCGCCTGCTTGGGTGTGAAATCACATTCCATGACGGAGGCCTGCCGGAGCCTGGCGAAACGCTACGCTTNCAGATCGAGATAACGGGTCACGCCACATTGGCTGGCGTGCGGATGTTCTTCTTCCAATACGATTGTTTGGCGGGTGATCGTCGCGTCTTCTCGGTGCGCAATGGACAGGCTGGTTTCTTCAGTGATGACGAACTTGCGTCCGGAAAAGGCGTCATGTGGGATGCCACAAAGGACGCGCCACCAACCGCTCAGCCTGCNGAGTTCAAGGCGGAGGGCGCCAGCCGCAAGCGCGCTTTCACTGCCGAAGATATCGCAGCCTATCGGGCTGGTGATGCATGGGCCTGCTTCGGTGATGGGTTCGAACTGGCAGCAGCCCGCTCTCGTCCGCATCGCTTGCCTGATGATCGTCTTGCCCTGTTCGATGATGTGGAGATGTTCGATCCACATGGAGGCCCATGGGGCAGGGGGTATCTCAAGGCTCGCGCGCATGTGCCGAAGGACGCCTGGTTCTACAACGGTCATTTCCACAATGATCCCTGCATGCCGGGGACCCTGATGGCAGAGGCGGCTGTTCAGACGCTGGAGTTCTACGCAGCGGCGGCGGGCCTGCTAACCGAACGGGATGGCTATGTCTTTGAGCCAATGCCNGGGCATATGGCGAAGTTCGTGTGCCGGGGACAGGTCATTCCGGATGCAGATCATGACGTGACTTATGAAGTGTTCATCGATGAGATCGTCGATGGCGAGGCCCCCGAAATCTACGCCTCCTTATTGGCGAGCTCCGATGGCAAGAAGGTCTTCCATTGCCCGCGCTTTGGTCTGCGCTTGCGCAGGGATTGGCCGGTGCCTCGTGTCGCTGAACAACCGATCCGGACAGGCCCTCAGGGCGAGAGTCGTGGAGATCATGCAGCCTTGCTTGATTGCGCCAATGGTGCGCCGTCAGCAGCTTTCGGCGACATGTATGATCGGTTCGACCGGGAAGGTATCGTGCCGCGCCTGCCTCAGGACCCCTATCATATGATGACGCGCGTTCTGGATGTGTCGACGCGTCCGGGAGTTCCGGAAAAAGGCGCGCGGGTTCGTGCGGAATATGACATTCCACCAGATGCCTGGTACTTCCACGACAATCGCAATGGCGCCATGCCTTTTGCCGTTCTGTCCGAGATNGCACTGCAGCCTTGCGGTTGGCTGGCCAGCCATTGTGGTTTCGCGCTCTCTGGGGACCTCAAATTCCGAAACCTGGAAGGCGAAGGTGTCCTTCACCGTGAACTGAGACCAGAAGACGGCACATTGGTTGTCGACAGTGAGCTGACTGCTTTCTCCCGTGTCGGACCAATGACGATTGTTACATTTGCCGTGAAGGTAAGCTTGGCCAGCGGTGAGCCTGTACTGGAGTTGACGACCCAGTTTGGTTTCTTCCCGGCTGCCGCACTGGCGCGGCAGGCGGGCCTGTCAGACAAACCTCATTTCCGAGACGCGTTCGAACTACCAGGCCAGAATGTGAAGACGAAGAGGATCGAGAAACGCCTGCCCAGTGGCCAGCTTCGCATGCTTGACCGCGTTGACTATTTTGATGCCGAGGGCGGCGAAGCGGGGCTTGGTCTGATAAGAGGGCGACAGGTGGTTGATCCTCATGCNTGGTATTTCAAGGCGCACTTTTATCAGGATCCAGTTCAGCCAGGCTCACTTGGTCTCGATGCCCTCTCGCAGCTTCTTGCGCGTGCCATCCTGCTCAAGGGAATGGATCAGGGGATGAGCAGTCCGCNTTTCNAAACCATCGCAACCGGCGCACCCTTCAAATGGAGCTATAGAGGTCAGGTAACGCCCGATAAGAAAGAGGTCGTAACCGTAATGGAAATCACCTCGATTGAAGAGCGGGGAAACGGATATCTGGTTACGGCTCGNGGCAGTCTGTGGCGNGATGGGCTTCGGGTGTATGAAGTTGGTCCCTTCAGTCTTGCTCTGGAAGACCGGGTCTAGTCTGTGGCGGTCGCCAAACTGACCATGAGATGATCATGATGAGTGCAGCTTACGCTGAAGACTCCGTGTCCGGTCGAAATGAGAGCGTGTGGTTCTGCTCCTGTCAGGAACGCATTCGGAAGACTCAGGCTGCGCGCGCCCATACGAAATCCTTCGCCGACGGCTTTCATCACAGCTTCTTTTGCGGTCCATAGACGATAGAAGGCGGGGAGCGCATCAGCTCCCAGCCTGGACAGAAATGCCGTTTCCTCCGACGTACACACCATGTTCTGCATAGACGTCCAGTCGACGGGACGCATATGCTCGATATCGATCCCCAAGGCATTTTGCCGCGACACTGCCACGGCCGACCAGCCAGCGGTCCTTGAAATCGAAATGTGCATGCCGGGTGAGGATGAAAGGGCAGGGGCACCCTTGCTATCGTGCGTCACGTCTACTTGGGAGGCGGATTTTCCCGTCAGATCCGCCAATTCCCGCTTTACGGCGATCAGCGAGCGTTCAAGATCGCGGCGCTTTCCCGCATCTTTGAGCATGGCAAGCCGTTGGATATCCACCGTGCTCAGCATGCCGGAGTGTGCGGCAACATCCGCATGATCCATGATCCGAACAATCGTGTGATCCGGCACATGAGCGTCAAAATGGAAAGCGAATGGGTCGATGGAAACCATGTAGAACCAGCTGCAAGCCTTGTGCCTGTGACTTTTGGAACGGTAGGGAAACGCGATTGTGCAGCGAAGAATATGCACAGGCCACTTATTTCCGCTAGAAGGCGCACTCGTTCCAATCCGCCGCCCCCAAGTGATTTCCGCCATGCCTTTGAATTATACTTTCTCCATTGCGCCGATGATGGACTGGACGGACAGGCATTGCCGCATGTTTCATCGGTGCTTGTCGAAGCGTGCGCTGCTCTGGTCAGAAATGGTGACCGCAGATGCGGTAATTCATGGTGATCGGGAGCGCTTGATTGGCTACTCGGAGGCAGAGCACCCGATCGTCCTGCAGCTCGGGGGGAATGAACCCGTCAAGCTCGCCGAGGCCGCTGCGATTGCAGAACAGTTCGGCTATGACGAGGTGAACATAAACTGCGGATGTCCATCAGACCGGGTTCAGTCTGGGGCATTCGGCGCATGCCTGATGGCTCGGCCGCAGGAAGTCGCCGATTGTGTAAGCGCGATGCGGGCTCGCGTGTCCATTCCAGTCACAGTGAAATGTCGCATCGCGATTGACGATCTGCCAGCGGAAGAAACCCTGTTTGGCTTCGTCGAAACCGTAAGCGCCGCAGGGTGTGATGTGTTTACGGTGCATGCGCGCAAAGCCTGGCTGAAAGGGCTCAGCCCGAAAGAGAACCGGGATATTCCGCCGCTCGACTACGGACTTGTCGCGCGGCTGAAGGCTGCCCGGCCCGACCTGACCATTGTTCTGAACGGCGGCATCACGACCCTTGAAGATTGCCTAGAGCATCTGGATACGTTCGATGGCGTTATGCTCGGGCGCGCGGCCTATCAGACGCCCGCCTTGCTCGGAGAGATCGACGCAGCCCTGTTTGGCGAAGGGGCAGCGGTATCGCCTTTCGAGGCAATCGAAGCATATCGGCCTTACATGGCGGATCGCCTGGCAGAAGGTATGGGACTGCATGGCATGACGCGGCACATGCTGGGTCTGTTCAATGGCCGCCCCGGTGCGCGTCAGTGGCGTCGTACCCTGTCTGAAAAAGCGGTGCGAAAGGGCGCGGGCCTTGAGGTTCTGGACGAAGCGCTCAGCGCTGTGATGCACGACGCCTGATGTAAAGGCGTTTCAACTTTTCGGAATTTCGTTCTTTATTTGTTCGCGGAGTTCTGTTAACCATTTCACCCAGGTTGAAGGGGTTTGGACATGGTTTGTAGGGTCACGACATTTGCGTTTGAAGGCGTTGAGGCGCAACCCGTCGACGTGCAGGTGCAAATGACGGGCGGGCAACCCGCATTTCATATTGTCGGACTTCCGGACAAGGCCGTTGGCGAAAGCCGCGAACGTGTCAGGGCTGCTTTCGCGTCTCTTGGCCTCGCATTGCCACCAAAGCGTGTCATTGTGAACCTTGCGCCTGCGGACTTGCCCAAGGAAGGCAGCCACTACGATCTGGCAATTGCGTTGGCAATTCTCGCCATGATGGGCGTGGTCCCGCCAGATCAGCTCGAATCCTATGCAGCGATCGGCGAGTTGTCTCTCGACGGCTCATTGGGGGAGACATTAGGTGTGTTGCCTGCGGCTATGGCAGCAGAGGCAATGGATCTCCAGCTAATCTGCCCACAGATTTGTGGCGCAGAGGCGGCTTGGGCGGGCGGCAGCGTTGTCGGGGCAACTGGCCTCATCGCATTGATCAATCACTTTACGGGCCGCGCAGTAATTTCCCCGCCTCAGCCGGGGGAGCTTGCCACACCGCCTGCGGGGCCAGACCTGCGGGATGTCAAAGGCCAGGAGGGTGCCAAGCGCGCGCTCGAAATTGCCGCTGCCGGTGGGCATAATCTCCTGTTCTGCGGGCCGCCGGGCTCAGGTAAATCCATGTTGGCGCAGCGCTTGCCGGGGATATTGCCTCCACTGTCTGCCCGGGAATTGCTGGAAGTCTCCCAGATACAATCCATAGCCGGATTGCTGGAACGAGGGCGACTGTCGCGTCGCCGGCCCTTTCGGGCACCACACCATTCTGCGTCAATGGCGGCGCTGGTCGGCGGCGGCATAAAGGCCCGGCCGGGTGAAGTGTCATTGGCGCATCATGGCGTCTTGTTCCTGGACGAGTTGCCGGAATTCACGGCCACTGTTCTCGACAGTCTCCGTCAACCTTTGGAGGCGGGCGAAGCCGTCGTGTCGCGTGCCAACCGGCATGTGCGCTATCCAGCCCGGTTTCAACTGATCGCCGCCATGAATCCCTGTCGTTGCGGGGGAGGACCGGGCGCGGCCGCATGCAGGCGCGGCCCGCGTTGTGCACAGCAATATCAGGCGCGATTGTCCGGCCCGTTTCTTGACCGGATTGACCTTTACTACGACACGCCACCCGTGACAGCGGTGGACTTGGCTTTGCCGCCGCCCGCAGAAGGCTCTGCGGAAGTGAGGGAGCGNGTTGCCCGGGCGCGCGATATTCAGACCGAGCGATTGGCGCATATGGCAAGCGATACGTGCCGACCTGTAAACGCTGACACGCCGCTGCCGGAATTGGAGAAATCGGCTGCCCCCGATGAGGCGGGTGCGGCCTTGTTGTCAGATGCAGCCGCCAGGCTTCAATTGACGGCACGGGGCTATAGCCGCGTCCTCAAGGTGGCGCGCACGATTGCTGATCTGGAAGGATCNGAAGGCGTCCGCCGTATCCACATCGCGGAGGCGTTATCCTATCGGCANCGCCCGGCTGGAGGGCCGGAAGCATCAACAATCCCGGCGCAAGACGGGCTCGTCGGTTAAACGAATGCTAAAGGCTTTGCCTTATGGGGAGGGGCATGACGGACGCATCAAAATCCCCCGAACAGGTCGGTAAGCCGGAAGACACATTCCTCGCTACGGCCAGCCATGAGATACGCACGCCGCTGAACGGCATTCTCGGAACTGTATCCCTGCTCCTGGAAACGGAGCTTGCGCCAGCTCAAAGAGAGTATGCTGAAGCTATCCGTATGAGCGGCGCGCGGCTTCTCGATCTTCTCAACAATGTGCTTGATTATGCCCGTCTGGATGCGTCAGCGGTTGATCTGGAAGTCGAAAATTTCTGCCCCGTCCGNCTTGGCCGCGAAGTGATTGAGCTGCTCAGTCCTCGCGCNCACGCCGCCGGACTTGATCTTGCNGTCAGGGCGAATCCTCTGCCNATGCCGACCTATTCCGGGGATGCNGGTCGTATACGGCAGATCCTGTTCAATCTGGTGGGGAATGCTCTNAAATTCACCCAGCAAGGGGCGGTTCTGCTGGATGTGATCGCCCTTGAAGAGGGGTTGAAATTCCGGATCATTGATACCGGCCCGGGCATTGCCGAAGCAGATCGCAAGANCTTGTTCAGCGCGTTCACGCAGTCCACCACGCGCGATGCGTTCAATGATGGCGGCGTCGGCCTGGGGCTCGCCATTGTAAAACGATTGACAGATTTGCTTGGAGGCAAGGTCGAGATTTCGGGCGCGCCAGGACTGGGCACGTCTTTTGATGTGTTTCTGCCGCTTGCCAAAGCAGACATGGCGCCAACCCATGATCTTCCGAAACTGGAAATGACTGTCGGACTGGTTGGGTTGCCTGCTGCCTCGACCCTCGCCGCCGCAGCCGCGCTGCACGGGGCGTCCGTGCGAACTGTCTTGATCAATCCGTCCAATCCCGATGTCCCAGCCAATGTCGATGTATTGCTCATCGGTGCAGACTTGCGCGAAATGCTTGTCCGCAGTTTTGCGAGTCAGAAGCCATCTCTGGTCGTTTTGCGACCGGAGGATCGCGGCGCAATTGATCGCTTCCGTAGTCTCGGATGTGCCGGTTGGCTGGTTCGCCCGCTTCGCGCGTCATCAATTGCNGAGCGCGTCTTTGTCGTGAGGTCGGGAGAGCTGGCGCCGGACGAGCCGGAACAGAAAACCGGCGCAGGTCATGTTCTGATTGCAGATGACAATCCGGTAAACGCCTTGATCGCACGTCGTGCCTTGGAATCGGCCGGTTTTAGCGTCACTGTGGCCTCCACCGGAAGCGAAGCCGTGGAGACTGTCGCCCAGATGACCCCTGACCTCGTCCTGATGGATTTGCGCATGCCTGTTATGGATGGCTTTGAAGCCATGCGGCGTATCCGCGAGCACGGCGGTCGCATGCCCATCATTGCAGTGTCCGCCGAAATGAACCCGAATATTGAACGCGAAGCCAAGGCGGTCGGCGCAGACGGGGTTGCTGCCAAGCCATTGGATGCTGAAGCCTTGCGGACACTTGCCATCAACTGGACGATCGGCGCCGCCCGGCGCGAAGGCGCCGCATGAGCGATACATCGGCGCCAACGCCGCCCGCGGTGAAAGAGCCCTCACGCGCTGTTCGCGCCTTCAAGGCGTTGAAGGATCGCCGTATGGCGGCGATGCTGATCCTCTCATTCGCGGCAAGTATTCCCTATGGCGCGGTTGTCGGGGTTCTCTCCGCCTGGCTGACGCAGGAAGGAATCGATACGGACACAATCGGCGTTCTGGCGCTGGTCTCGCTCGGCTATTCGTTCAAGTATTTGTGGGCCCCCATGTTTGGCCGTGCCCGGAATGTACCTTTCTTGCGTATTGGGGGGCGGCGATCCTGGCTGGTCCTGTGCCAGTCGGTGATAGCGCTGCTCCTGATCGTTCTGGCCTTNAGCAATCCGCCCGAGAACATAGGCCTCGTCGCGCTGATCTGTTTCGTGATCACCATAATTGGGCCGACGCACGATTTGATCCTCGATGCGTGGCGGATCGAGGTGGCGCGATCCGAAGAAGACAAGGATCTGATGTCGGCGCTGTATCAGTTCGGTTACAAATCAGGCGGATTCATATCCGGTTTCCTCGCCCTGTTGGTCGCTGCGCGCGTTGGATGGACCGTTTCCTACGTCATGATGGCGGTCTTCATTGCCTTNACTGTCCTGGGCAGTCTGCTTGCGCCGGAGCCGGAATCTTCTTCAAAGCCAGATACGAGCCGGATGAGCTTCCTGCCGTCNCTGCGAAGGANAGTGACNCTGCCTGCCGTNNTCNTCGTATCGCTCAGTTGGGTGGTCGGCTTCACCTTGATCGGTATCTTTGTCGTGAGAAAGCTGGCGCTTGGCGCTGATATTTCATCACGTGTTTTCGTGTCAGAGCAGGGGCCTATCATTGTCTTGCTGACGGTTGTGCTACCGGCCGTCGTGGCGGCGCTGCTTGTATTCACGCAGAAGGCCGTTGCAACAGAAGCGCCGCTATTTGTTGCGGGGCAGACACGTGGTGACAAGCTGCTCTCCACCCTGTTTCGGGCGATCTTTGATCCGTTGATGGAACTGATTTCCCGGCTCGGCTGGTGGACAATTCTCGTGCTGGCTCTTGCGCTGACCTACCGGTTCACGGATGCCGTCTGGGGATCGTTCGCCTATCCCTTCTATCTGCGCACNGATCTCGATGCCCTCGGCCACACGCTGGATGATGTTGCGATTGCGTCCAAATTCTTCGGTGTCGTCGCCACAATTCTCGGGTCGCTGATTGGCGCGACGTTGATCGCTGTGCTGGGCCGGATGCCTGTCTTTTTCGTTGGCGGCATCGTCGCGGCGGTTACCAATCTGCTTTACGCAGACCTTGCCGCTGGCGCGGCGGCGGTTGATGGCTTCCTCGCGTTCACGCATCTCGATGCGCCGCTGATTGCTTTTGCCGAATGGGCCGCGAAATTGCAGCCGGAGGAGGTGATGATCGCGTCAGACCAAGGCCAGCGCATGGCGCGCCTGATGGTGACGATCTTTGCTGAAAACATCGCGGGCGGGTTCGCGCTTGTGGCGATGACGGCATACCTGACGTCCGTGGTGAACCCGCGTTTCGCTGCGGTTCAATATGCCCTGCTAGCGTCCCTGACGATGCTGATCGGCACGCTCGGGCGGCCATGGCTTGGCGAAATGATCGAGCAGAACGGCTTTTATGACGTGTTCATCATCACCTTCTGGCTAGGGGGTGTTGCGGTTGCGCTGAGTGCCCTAGAATGGGCCCGTCAGGCCTATCTGAAACGGTAGGACATTGCCCCGCTTTTTNANGCGGNTCCGAACCNGGAGATTTGTGATGCGGTCAGCTGTTTTNGCGGTCATTTTGCCGATCCTTGCTACAGGGTGCGCTACGTATTCTGAGCCATCGTCTCATCTGAGCGGCGCAGCTGAAGCGCAGGAGGCCGCCGCAATAACTGCCGTGCTGCAGGCGCAGGACGAGGCCTGGAATCGCGGGGATATCCCGGCATTCATGGCGGGCTATTGGAANTCGCCGAATTTGCGCTTCGCTTCAGGTGGCAACGTCGCGCGGGGNTGGGATGCGACGCTGGAGCGATACGAAAAGCGGTATGACACGCCCGAAAAGATGGGCCAATTGATCACCTCGGACTATGAGATCGAGCTGCTTTCCCCTGATGCGGCCATCGCGCATGGCCGCTGGATGCTGGAGGTAGANGGCGACAACCCGTCCGGTCTCTACACGCTGGTCATGCGCAAGATCGCTGNTGAATGGGTCATCGTGTCGGACACGACAACGTCAGCCGACTAGGGGCGATCCACATCCGATGACTTGGCATGCCGGGCAGTTGCGGGCAGAACGCCTTGTGGCCTATCGACCGGAGGGGAACGGCACAGACCATGAAACGCGCAACGCTCGATTTCGACACGCATAATTCTGCTCTGGAAGCCATGGTTGAGAAGCCGTGGTTCCGACATTCGATCATCGCATTGATTATCATCAATGCTGTGATCCTGGGTATTCTTACCTATCGCGCGAGCCTGCCGTCCGGTCTGGTACGGTCGCTGGATGTCATCGACCAGTCCATCACATACATATTTGCGGTCGAAATCCTGTTGAAGCTGATCGTCTATCGGATGCAGTTCTTCAAGCGTGGTTGGAACTGGTTCGATTTCATCGTGATCGGCGTATCGCTGGTGCCAGGCAGTGCCGCATTTGGTGTGCTGCGGGCACTCCGTGTGCTGCGCGTGCTGCGTCTCCTGCACATTGTCCCAATGATGCGGCGGATCACGGAAGCGCTGATGAAGGCGCTTCCGGGTATGGGCGCGATTTTCGCCGTGCTTGCACTGATCACGTATGTCGCCGCAGTCATGGCTACCAACATGTTCGGCAATACGGACAATGAGGAAGTCACGGANCTGTTCGGAGATTTGCCGCGCTCTGCCTATTCGCTGTTCCAGGTCATGACGATGGATGGTTGGCGTTTCGAAGTGGTTCAGAAAGTTATTGACGATGGCAATCCATACGCCTGGCTTTTCTTCCTGATCTTCATCTTCATTGCCAGCTTCGCCATCCTGAACCTCTTCATCGCGCTCATCGTGGACTCGCTGGCAGCCGAGCAGCAGGCCATCATTGANGAGGGACTCGACGAGATCGAGGAGGAGCTGGAAGGCGAGCTGATGACGGCGGAGAAGGGGCGTGTTGCCGTGTTGAGCGCGATCCAGGATATGCGGTCAGAGATTGCCGCGTTGCGGGCAGTCGTCGAGTCTCAAAGGAAGTAGTCGGCCGCAATAAAAGGCCCGCCAGAAGAGTTTCAGGCGGGCCAGATTTCTAGCGCTTGAGTACAGACCTAGCTGCTCGGCAGCAATACTTTGTCGATGACGTGGATCACACCATTCGAGGCCATGATGTCTGCTTTCACGACGGTCGCGTCGTTCACCATCACACCATTTGTGCCGTCAATCGCGACTTCGCCATTCAGCGTGTCGACGGTGAGTGTCTGTCCGGCGAGTTGATCTGACGTCACTTTGCTGCCGGCGATAACGTGCAGCTTCAGGATCCCGGCGAGNTGGTCCTTGTTTTCCGGCANCAGCAGAGTTTCGACCGTGCCGTCAGGCAGTGCAGCGAAGGCCTCGTCGGTTGGCGCAAAAACGGTTAGCGGGCCATCACCTTTCAGGGCGTCAACCAGGCCGGCAGCGGTGGCGGCCGCCAGAAGCGTCTCGAACTGTCCAGCTTCTGCTGCGGTGTCGACAATGTCCATCTTGGTCCATTCGCCTTTGACCAGTTCGGCTTCAACCTGATGGGCAGTCTTTTGCTTCGTATATTGGCAGGTTTCGGCAAATGCAGGANCTGCGGTCAGGGCAAGGGCGGCGGAAAGCGCGATGAGGTGTTTCATAACTGGGGGTCCAACATATGAATTGGCGGGTGGAACCATATCCACCTGCGCCCCTCTGTACGAGCCACCTGCGTGCGGGATCAGAATCTAAAAAATTATTCACGATTGAAATTGTGAGCAGTACTTCACGTAACTGTCAGCATGCCGCTCTCCCAAATCTGGAAAAATGGGGTATAGATTTGCGGGAAATGTCTTTGTGGACCAGACTGCTTGAAGGCGGACGTCGCCTGTTCGANCCGGATCACTCCGACGGCGATTCCGCCGACGGGGGCGATTTCGCCTGCGCGCCAGATCCGAACGATGTCGGCTTCACAGCGGCGGTTGTTGGCCTTGGCGCCAAGCTGGCCGTCGCGGATGGCAATGTGTCCGACGAAGAGATCATGACGTTTTCGCGGGTNTTCCGCGCTGCGCCNGAAGATGCCGACAGCGTGCGTCGCGTATTCAACATCGCCCGCCAGACGGTTCGCGGCTATGAAGGGTATGCCCGCAAGATTGGCCGTCGTTATCACGACCGTCCNTGCCTGTTGGAAGGCGTGCTGGACGGTCTGTTTCAGATTGCCGGGGCAGACGGCGTTGTTACGGCCGATGAACTCGATTATTTGCGCACGGTTTCCGAGGCGTTTGGTTTCACTGAGCAAACATTCCGCCGCATCAAGGCCAGTCATCTGGGACCAGACGGGGACGATCCCTATCACATTCTNGGCGTNGCGCANGATGCCGACTTTTCCGCCATTCGCGCGGCATATCGCCAGTTGATGGCGGACAATCACCCTGACCGCGTTGTGCAGATGGGCGCGCCACGGGAATTCGAAGATGCAGCCCACGCCAAGGCTGCGTCGATCACGGCGGCCTATGCCCAGATCCGCACGGAACGCGGCCTGCTCATCCGGCCCGATTGAGGCAATTGCGTGATTTCACATGGTATCGGCATTGCATTCCATTGACGGAACGCAACGCTGACGCCATGTTTGTTGTTCAGACGAGAGAATGATGACCCACACCGCTTCCAGTTCCGCCCGTTTTCAGCTTGCAGGTGCCGTATCAGGTGCAATCAGCCTGGCGGCGCAATTGTGCATTGGGTTATTGCTCGTCTTGTTCGCCGGAATGCTGGCGCTGATGACCGCAATTGCGGGCGTTCTGCTTGCGGCGGCGGCTTTGGTCATGCGGTTTGCTGGTCGTAGGGGTGTACGCCGCACGGCGCCCCAGCGCCCAGATGAACAGCCCATGACACTTGATGCCCGGCGTACGCCGCGCGGCTGGACCGTCGAGTAGGCGCGATATTTTCCGACAATTGAGTTACGAAGCGCTGCAATACTGTTGCAAGGGATGGCGCATACGTTTCACTTGACGCGGACTCGCTACAAATGTAGCGTTCTCGTGTCANTGTTAGCGAGGTGCCCATGTCACAGCCAAATCCTTCTGAACTCAATGTCCTGAAACACCTCTGGGCGCATGGCCGGCAGAGTGCNCGCGAAGTNCATGATGCCGTTGGGCCGGGGCAGGGGTGGAAGCCGTCAACCACCCGGACCGTGATTGCCCGTATGGAAGAGAAAGGCTGGGTCACACGGCAGGATGTTCACGGAATAACCGTGTTCACTGCCGCTATTGACCGCACGGCGACTCTNGGNGGGCTTGTTCGCCATCTTGCGCGACAGGTTCTGGATATGGANGGCCCACTGCCAGCGGCGCTTTTTGCTGAAAGTCCTCANCTCTCTGACGCGGAACTGGACGAGCTTGACGCCATCATCAATGCAGCTGAGGGCGAACAGGAGGACAAGGCATGAGCGTGCTCGGACTTGTTTGCCTGACCTTTGTCTGGAGCGCCGCATTGTGGGTGCTTGCGTCAGCATTATCATCACTTAACCCGTCGCCCAAAGCTGCACAGGCTATCTGGCGCGGTGCAGCCGCGCTGATGTTTGCGCCGTTTGTCGCGTCTGCCTTCATGCCGGGGGTTGGTCAGGTCGCGGTTCAGGCCCTGCCGGGTTTGCCG
>NZ_NHCK01000022.1:0-18673 GCF_002172815.1 Hyphomonas sp. TMED31
CTTCGGCGCAGAAAGGATGCGCTGATGGACAGGGACACGCGAATTGCGGTTCGGGACCGGTTGCTGGCACGTCTGAGAACGGGCGACCCGCTGATCATGGGCATCCTCAATGTGACGCCCGATTCCTTTTCAGATGGCGGCGTGCACGACTCCCTTGCGNGCGCCCTCTCCCATGCCGAGCAAATGCNGATCGAGGGTGCGGACATTCTGGACATNGGCGGCGAGTCGACCCGGCCGGGCGGCGAAGCAGTCAGCCTGGAGGATGAATGGGCGCGTGTCGCCGAGCCGATCGCCCGGCTCGCCTCAGAGGAGGCGTTGCCGGTCTCGATCGATACCTACAAGGCAGAGATCGTCCGNCGCGCGGCTGAGGCGGGCGCGGTGCTGGCCAATGATGTCTGGGGTATNNCCCGTGATGCNCANATGGCNGACGCNGTGGCAGAGACCGAAAGCCTTGTGTGCATCACTTATAATCGCGGCGCGACAAATGCCGACATCGATCTACGCCAGGATATGGCGGACTTTATCGGACGCGCATTCGAGCGCGCGGATCGCGCAGGNATTCCGCGCGNACACATCCTGCTGGATCCCGGTGTNGGCTTTTCCAAGACATACGAGCAGAATTTCGAGGTTCTCGCCCATCTGGATGTGATGGTGGAGACCGGCTGCCCGGTGCTGGTGGGTGTCTCGCGCAAATCCTTTATCGGCCGCCTGACGGGCAATCCTGTCGAAGAGCGGCTTGTCGGCACGCTTGCGGCGGGCCTCGATAGCGTCTACCGGGGCGCGACAATTCTTCGAGTGCATGATGTGGCGGCCCACCGCGAGGCGCTCGACATGTATCAGGCCATCAGGAGTGCCAAGTGACCGACCGTATCTTCGTTACCAATCTCTGCCTCCACGGCTTCCACGGCGTCCACAAGGCGGAGAAATCCCTCGGGCAGAAATTCTTCATCGACATCGACTGCCGCCTTGGGCAGCCCGCCACTTCGACCGACCTGATGGAAGAGACGGTCCATTATGGCGAGGTCTGTGATCTGGCGGAGGAATTGTCCGGCAAGACCGTGTTCAATCTGATCGAAACCTTCGCCGAGCGCATCGCGGATGCCATCCTGCAGAAGTGGGACATTGTGGAAGAGGTCACCGTGACCGTGCGCAAGCCCTCCGCGCCGATCCGGCATCTGGTGGACCATGTCGGCGTGTCCATCACGCGGGCCCGCAATGGCTGAGGCGGCGCTTGGTCTCGGCACCAATCTGGGTGACCGGGAGGCGGCGCTATCACGCGCTGTGGCGCTGCTGGAGCACATGCCGGGCAATGAGGTGACCGCAATCTCCGGCCTCTATGCCAGCGCGCCCTGGGGCGTTGAAGACCAACCGGACTTTCTCAATCTCTGCCTGCTCATTGAAACCGATCTCGGACCGATGCAGTTGCTCCATGCCTGCAAGGCCGTTGAGGCGGAGCTGGGGCGTCAGGCGCGTGAGCGCTGGGGCCCGCGCGAAATGGATTTGGATGTGCTGCTGATGCCCGGTGTGGAGATGGATACCGAGACCCTTGCCATTCCTCATCCACGCATGCAGGAGCGCCGTTTCGTGATGGAGCCACTGGCGGAGATTGCGCCGGATTGGGGGCTGGATGGCGAGACCGTGGAATGCAGAACGGCCGCCCTCAGACAGAGAGCGGCCGATCAAAAATGCGAGCGGGACGATTCAGCGACGCGCCGCTTCGCGGACCTCAGAGCCTGCTAGAGGTTCTTCACGATATCCTCGACCATTTTCTTCGCGTCTGCGAGCAGCATCATCGTGTTGTCGCGGAAGAACAGCTCATTCTGGATGCCGGCATAGCCGGAGCCCATGGAGCGCTTGATGAAGAGGACTGTGCCGGCGTTTTCGACGTCCAGGACCGGCATGCCGTAGATCGGGCTGGTCGTGTCGGTCTTTGCGGCNGGGTTGGTCACATCATTCGCNCCGATGACGAAAGCNACTTCGGAATTGCGGAAGTCCGAATTGATGTCTTCCAGTTCGAAGACTTCGTCATAAGGCACCTGCGCCTCNGCNAGCAGGACGTTCATGTGACCCGGCATCCGGCCCGCAACGGGGTGGATGGCGTATTTCACTTCGACGCCTTCTTCCTTCAGCTTGTCGGCCATCTCCTTCAGCGCGTGCTGGGCTTGTGCCACCGCCATGCCGTAGCCGGGCACGATGATGACCTTGGAGGCGTTCTTCATGATGAAGGCCGCATCTTCGGCCGAGCCGCGCTTGAACGGACGGTCGGCATCTGCACCGGCCGCACCCGCGGCCGCATCGTCGCCGCCAAAGCCGCCGAGGATGACCGAGATAAAGCTGCGGTTCATGCCCTTACACATGATGTAGGACAGGATCGCCCCGGACGAGCCGACGAGCGCGCCGGTGATGATNAGGGCGAAATTGCCGAGNGTGAAGCCCAGCGCCGCTGCNGCCCAACCCGAATAGGAGTTCAGCATNGANACNACGACCGGCATNTCCGCNCCGCCAATCGGGATGATCAGCGTGATGCCGAGGATCAGCGCGAGGACCGTAAGCCCCCAGAAGGCCCATTGGGCCTGGCCATGCGTCTGGATCAGAACGACCAGCAGCGCCACGATGCCGACACCGATCAGGATGTTCAGCAGGTGACGGGCNGGNAGCATGATGGGCGCGCCGGACATGTTGCCGTTCAGCTTCGCAAACGCGATCANCGAGCCGGTAAAGGTCAGGGCACCAATGGCGGAGCCCAGACCAAGTTCGATCAGCGACGCGGCCTTGATGCCTTCGAGACCTGCAATNCCGAAACTGATGGGTGAATACAGCGCAGCAGCAGCCACGAGCACAGCGGCGAGGCCGACGAGACTGTGGAAGGCAGCGACCAGCTGCGGCATGTCCGTCATCGGGATCTTGCGGGCGATGATTGCGCCGATCGTGCCGCCGATGGCGACGCCGCCGAGGATCAGGCCCCAGGTTTCAAGATCAAGCTGGTTCCAGACGAGGGCCAGCGTGGTCGCCACAGCGATGGCCATGCCGATCATGCCATTGCGGTTGCCCGCGCGGCTGGTGGCTGGGCTGGAAAGGCCGCGCAGGGCCAGGATGAAGAGGATGCCGGCAACGAGATAGAGCAGCGGNGCCCAAGTGGTTTGGAAGGAGTCCATGTCTTAGTCCCCCTTCTTCTTGTACATGGCCAGCATGCGCTGGGTGACGAGGAANCCGCCGAAGATGTTCACGCTGGCGAGGATCACGGCGACCGTGCCGAGGATCTTGGANACCCAATTGTCGGAGCTGAGGCCGACCGTGGCAGCTGCGACGAGCGCGCCGACAATGATTACGGATGAAATGGCGTTCGTCACAGCCATCAATGGCGTGTGCAGGGCCGGCGTCACCGACCAGACAACATAATAGCCGACAAAGCATGCCAGGGCGAAGATCGCGGCGAGGAAGACTGTGGAGTCGATGCCACCGGCATCTGCGAAGGCGGGCAGCGCAAAGCTGGCCGCTGAAAGCGTCAGGAGTGCGCGCTTCATGATTGGATCCTTTCGTTCACCGTCGCACCATTGCGNGTNAGCAGCATGGCGGTGACGATTTCGTCTTCGGTGTCGAGATTGAGGCTGCCATCCTCGGCTGTGACCAGCGGCAGGAAGGCGACAAGGTTCTTGGCGTACAGGGACGAGGCATCTGCCGGGAGGCGAGCGGGCAGGTTGGAGAACCCGGCCACTTTCACGCCNTTNACGTCAACAACTTCATCCGGCTTGGACAGCGGGCAGTTGCCNCCNTGGCTGACCGCCATGTCCACGATGACCGCACCCGGCTTCATCGTTTTCACCATGTCTTCAGTCACCAGGACCGGCGCGGCGCGGCCCGGAATCAGGGCGGTCGTGATGACGATGTCCTGTTTGGCAATGTGGCTGGCCGTGAGTTCGGCCTGCTTNGCCTGGTATTCNGGNGACATCTGCTTGGCGTAACCGCCCGCAGTTTCAGCCGCCTTGAATTCCTCATCCTCGACCGCGATGAATTTCGCGCCAAGCGANGCNACNTGTTCCTTGGCAGCAGGGCGCACATCCGTGGCAGTCACGACTGCACCGAGACGGCGAGCGGTGGCGATGGCCTGGAGGCCGGCAACCCCGGCGCCCATGACGAATACCTTGGCCGGGGCAATCGTGCCCGCAGCGGTCATCATCATCGGCATGGCGCGGCCATAGGTCTGCGCGCCTTCGATGACAGCGCGATAGCCCGCGAGGTTCGACTGGGACGACAGGGCGTCCATGCTTTGTGCGCGGGTAATGCGCGGGGTGAATTCCATGGANAGNGCCGCAATCTTTTTCCCGTTCAGCGGCGCAGCGTCCAGATTGGTGGGGTCCATCAGGGCGATCAGGGCGACACCTTCCGGCAGGGCACTGACTTCATCGGCTTCAGGTGCGCGCACCTTGAAGACAATGTCCGCACCCTTGGCCGCAGCCGACGCNTCNGNTGCAANGGTGGCNCCCGCNTCNGNNAAGCTGTCGTCAGGNAANCCTGCGACAGTGCCCGCTCCGGACTCNATTGTNACNGAGTGGCCNGAGGCCACCANCTTCTTGACGGTTTCTGGTGTAGCCGCCACACGGGTCTCACCAGCTCGTCGTTCCCTCAGCACAGATATTTTCATAACGCTGGGATAGAGGAAAAATATTGCGGCGCGCAATACGAAATTTTGCATCGGAGGGCATGAGATTGTTGAGTTTAGCTAATAAGACCGCATTGGTAACAGGTGCGTCGAGCGGATTGGGCCGTCATTTTGCCGGTGTATTGGCGGATGCAGGTGCGTATGTCGTNTTGGCGGCGCGTCGTCTTGATAAGCTGGAGGAGGTTGCCGGAGAGATTCAGCAGCGAGGCGGGAAAGCCCTTCCGGTCGAAATGGATGTCACCTCCGAAGATAGCGTGACGGGCGCGTTTGCGGAGATTCGCGAGGCGTTGGGCCGCCCGTGCGACGTGATCGTGAATAATTCGGGCATGTCACGNGAGGGGTGGTANTGGGATATGCCGGAAAAGGACTGGGACACGGTGATCGAGACCAACCTGACNGGTGTCTGGCGCGTGGCGAAATACGCGACAAAAGCGATGATGCAGGCAGAGGTCAAAGGATCGATCATCAANATCGCATCCATTACCGCACTGCGCCCATCGAACATGATCTCGGCATATTCTGCATCCAAAGCCGCGGTGGACCATTTGACCCGTACGATGGCGCTGGAAGCGGCGCGGCACGGAATTCGCGTGAACGCCATCGCGCCGGGCTATTTCAAAACCGCGATCAACGACGAGTTCCTCGACTCCGAAGCGGGCCAGCGCATGGCAAAACGAGTGCCGATGCGGCGGTTTGGAAACTACGAGGAGTTGAACGCGCCNCTGCTTCTTCTCGCGTCGGAAGAGGGTAGCTACATGACCGGATCCACCCTCGTTGTGGACGGTGGGCATTCTCTTAGCCCGCTTTAAGCTTGCGTTTTTCTCAGCAGGGGGTATAGCGCGCGTCTTCCGCGTTGGAAGACTGGTTTCTGCATCGTTAAGGATGACGTCGCGCCATGCTCAAAGAGATCTTGTCCACCGGTGTCGCAATCGCGATTTCAGGCAGCTTTTCCGCATCAGCGACGACGCGCAATGATGGCGTTCAGTCTGTTACCTCTACGAGCGAAACAAGTCAGTCNCGCATGACCACGTTTGTCGTGCTGCCCGATGCCGAATCTGAGAGCACATTGCGGTGCGACCGGGGATTCGAAGTGCCGAATGGCGGTGTTTTTTGCGGACCGATCGCGGATTGGCATTAACTCAATTGCTTTCTGTTAGGTAACGGTTAGGTCTCGCCTGTTACACTCTACCTAAAGGCGTGGAGTATTCAGATGGCCCTACCGAAGGAAAAACCGGAAGAGACCGAAAAAGTAGAGCGTCGCGTATCGTCTCAGTCGCGTGGACAGGTTTCGCGTGGTGGCGAGGATTACGTCGCAACGCCGTCACCGGCCCGTCGCCTGCAATCATTGCTCGAATCGGAATTGCAGGTGCANCGCGCGCCGTCAGTGAAGAGCTCGCTGACCATGATCCTCGTTTTGTCACTTGCTTGTAGTGTTGCCGCGTTAAGCCTGTTCAATCTCGGTCTGAACTAGGATTTAGCGGCACTTTCTTGTGCCAGATTAACGACATCTAAGGCTCAGCACGGCTACACCCTTGTCAAAAGGGGCTGTGGGCCCTTGTGTTGAGCATCAAGGAGCTTCTTGTTTCATGCGCGTAAGAAAAGCTGTTCTTCCAGTGGCCGGTTTCGGCACCCGGGTCTTGCCGGCGACCAAGGCCACCCCGAAAGAAATGCTGCCAGTTGTTGACCGTCCTGCCATCCAGTACGTCGTCGATGAGGCTCTNGAAGCCGGNATNGAGCACATTGTCTTCGTTACCGGCCGGAACAAAGGCGCGATCGAGGANTATTTCGACATCGCCTACGAACTCGAAGAAGCTCTGAAAGCCAAAGGCAAGGACGCGATCCTGCAGCAGGTAAATGAGACGACTTTGCCGGCGGGCTCAGCCAGCTTTGTTCGCCAGCAGTCGCCGCTCGGTCTGGGGCATGCGGTATGGTGTGCGAAAGATATTGTCGGCAATGAGCCGTTTGCCGTGCTCTTGCCGGATGTCCTGGTGAAGGGAAGCCCGTCCTGCCTCGCGCAGATGGTGTCGGCCTATGACAAGGTCGGCGGCAATGTCATCGCTGTGGACCAGGTGCCAATGGAGCGTGTGTCGTCCTATGGCGTGATCGCACCGAAGGAAGGTGGCCGCGATGGTCGCCTGATCGAGATGACCGGCATGGTGGAAAAGCCGCCAGTTGCCGATGCGCCCTCCAATCTCAAAATTACGGGTCGGTACATCCTGCAGCCGGAAATCTTCGAGCTGCTTGAAAATCAGGGCAAAGGCGCAGGCGGTGAGATCCAGCTGACAGATGCCATGGATCGCCTGATGGAAACCCAGTCCTTCTATGCTTACGAGTTTGAAGGGCAGGATTACGATTGCGGGTCCAAGATTGGATATTTCGAAGCCGTGCTGGGATACGCGCTCGACAATGATGAAATCGGCGATGAAGCCAAGGCGGTTGCCAAGGCGATGCTCGACAAATTGTCGTAAGCCCCACTGGATTGCAGGCCGGGCCGGTTCGGTCTAGGCCTGCGCCATGACCACGCAAACTCTCCCGACTTTTGATGACGTGCTTGCCGCGCATGAGCGCGTGCAACATGTGGTGCGCGAGACACCGGTTCTGACGCACAAGGCGCTTGATGACATGTCGGGCGCGGAACTGTTCATCAAGGCTGAGTGCCTTCAGGTGACAGGCAGCTTCAAGATCCGCGGAGCGATGAACCGCCTTGCGCAAATTCCTCAAGCCCGGCGCGCCGCAGGCGTCGTCGCATTTTCATCCGGCAATCATGCGCAGGGTGTCGCGAGGGCTGCGCGGCTTCTGGATATGCCCGCCTTGATCGTGATGCCGTCCGATGCGCCGCGCATCAAGGTGGATGGTGTCGAGGCTGATGGTGCCGAGATCCATTTCTATGATCGCGATACGGAAAGCCGTGAGGAGATAGCTGCCCAGATTGCGGAAGCGCGCGGCGCTATTGTCGTGCCGAGTTTCGATGATGCTGACATAATCGCCGGGCAGGGAACCGCCGGGCTGGAATTTGCCAGCCAGATGGCGGAACGAGATACGCCGCTGGATCATCTGATCTGTTGCGCCGGGGGCGGCGGACTGATTACGGGTATCGCGCTGGCTTTCGAGCAGATGTCGCCAAGTACGCGCATCTGGACAGCGGAACCGGAAAGCCATGATGATTGGGCGCGCTCGCTTGATGCGGGGAAGATTGTCTCTAACGCGCCGGGCACGCGATCATTCTGTGATGCGATCCTGACGCCCGCGCCGGGAGATCTGACGTTCGCCCTGGGGTCGCGCTTGTTGAGCGGGGGCTTGCGCGCCAGCGACGCAGATGTGCGCAGCGCCATGCAATCTGCGTTTCGTTGTCTGAAGATCGTGGCTGAGCCGGGCGGCGCTGCAGCGCTGGCGGCCGCCTTGCATCATCTCCCGGAGGATATGAAAGGCAAGCGTGTTGGCGTGATGGTTACGGGCGGGAATGTCGATCCGCAGATGTTTGCCGAGATTCTGACAGCATAAGTCGGATCAAGCCTTAACATACATGGGCAAAACGTTAATCCGTTGGCGGCGGAAATCATTGCCGCATGGTTAATGCGCTCTTCTGATCCCGGTTAAGATTTTTCAACAGGTCTTCAAGAGACCTTATCGCCTAGCGATTAATCATGAATGCTGATGAGGGCGCAAAATGCGCGCGTGAGGGCATTCAGAATGAAGCTGGCACCGATAATAAGTCTTGGCCTGTCCGCGGTATTGGGGATCGCGGCTGTGTTCCTTGGCCGCTACTACATGACAAATGAATCCAATGACGTGGCTGGGCAGGTCAGTGCACCCACAATCGAAATGGCGTCCGTGCTGGTCGCGTCCGCAGCCATCGAGCCAGGTGAGCAGGTCAGCGCCAGCAATGTGAAAACGCTCAACTGGCCAGCCACGTCCATTCCGGAAGGCACTCTTGGCCGCAAATCCGATCTGGAAACGGCGCTTTATGCGCGCGGCCTGATCTTGCCCGGCGAGCCGATCCTGCTTGAGAAGCTGGACGCAGAGGCAAATACGGTGACGCTCGCAGCCGCCATTGAGCCGGGCATGCGTGCTGTCTCTATCACGGTACGGAGTGATACTGGCGTGTCCGGCTTTGTGCTGCCGGGGGACCGCGTCGACGTCAATGAGTTTATCGAGGCAGAGCCCGGCCAGTCAGCGGCCACGCTGGGCGGCGAAGCGGTACGTGTCAACAGCCGCCTGATTGCCCGTCCTATCCTGAAAAATGTCAAGGTCCTGGCGATTGACCAGACCTTCGAGCCGGGCCTGGAAGGGGCGCGCCCGTCGAGCACGGTGACGCTGGAAGTAACGCAGGATGGTGCGTTGCGCCTTGGTGCAGCCGGCGTTCAGGGCAGCCTTGGTCTGGCGCTCATCGGGCGCGCAGAGAAGGCCGAAGTCATTACCGAAGTGAAAGTCGAGCCGGCACCGCGCAAGGCGGTCGTTCGCCGCGCAGCTCCCCGCCCTGCAACAACAGCAAATGTGCGCGTAATCAATGGTGACAAAGAGACACTGGTAACCGCGCCTGTATCGAAACCAAAACTGCTGACTGAGGAGCCGAGCTGATGAGCAAGATCACCTACGCCATCCTCCTGCTGATGATTGCAATCGTGGGCGTCGCCCCGGCAGATGCGTGGACTGAACGTACGAGCGCGGCCGACGCGCAAATCCTTGTGCTTCAGAAGGGNCGATCCACAGTGATTGAGGCTGACGAAGCGTTTTCGACGCTTGTCGTGGCGGATCCTGACATTGCCGAAGCAATGGCGACGTCAAATCGCTCTTTCTTTTTGCGCGGTAAGATTCCCGGTGCGACGACTGTGCTGATCTACAACGCAGCGGGCGAGATTTCGGAACTCATTGATGTCGAGGTTGAACTCAGCCTGGATGAGCTGCGCACTGACCTTGGCAATCTTTTGCCGGGGGAGCGGATCGACGTGTATCCTGTGCATGACGGCATCTTTCTTGATGGCAAGCTGACAACCGCCGCCGCCGCAGACATGGCCGTTCAGGTGGCTGAGCGCTATGTGCCGGGCGGCGTAGCAAATGGCCTGTCAGTGGGTCAGAGCCAGCAGGTCCTGCTGGAAGTGCGCTTCCTTGAAGCCAGTCGCAGCGCCGTGAAGGAAATTGGTTTTGGCAATACGATGGACGGTCGGGATGCCGTCGCCGTGACAGAACCATCGACCGTTTCGGGGCTAGCCTCCAAGACGGTGGCGCTGTTCACGAATGTCGGCGGCGAGAATATCGACATCGAGCTTCGCGCCCTTGAAGAGAAGGGTATCGTGCGTACGCTGGCNGAGCCGAACCTTGTGGCACTGTCCGGCGATACGGCGAGCTTCCTTGCGGGGGGTGAGTTTCCGATCCCGGTTGCGGCGGAAGACGGTCAGATCACGGTTGAGTTCAAGAAGTTCGGCGTCAGCCTGGACTTCATGCCTACTGTGCTGGGCGACGGNCTGGTGAATTTGCGCGTGCGGCCGGAAGTGTCCCAGCTGGATCGAAACAATGGCATCCGCGCGGCGGATGTTGAAATTCCTGGCATCTCCGTGCGCCGCGCCGACACGACGGTGGAGCTGCATGATGGNCAGGCCTTCGCCATCGCAGGCCTGTTGCANAATGACTATTCCAATGATGTNCGCCAGACGCCGTGGTTGGGAAACATTCCCGTGCTCGGCTCGCTATTCTCGTCGAAGCGCTACCAGCGTCAGGAGAGCGAGTTGGTGATCATCATCACGCCGCGCCTGGTACAGCCCGCGCCGCATCCTGCCTTGCTACGCAATCCGCTCGANGCATTTGCNGAGCCTACAGAAGAAGAGCTGTTCCTGCTGAACCAGACGGCCATCGTCCCCGCGACCGAAGAGGGTTACTGATATGACCAGAGTCAGGATTGTGTGCGTTCTTCTCGCNGCCGCNNGCGNGGTTGGCTGTGCAAGCCATGACCATCAGGACACCTATTTGCTTGGTGGAGCGAATGCCGCAAATATCGCGACCCATTCGATCCGCGATGTTGAGCTGAGCAATTCCAAGACCGTGGAATCCAATTCGGGGCTGCGCGCCGCGAATGCGGTGAAGGCCTTGAACGAAGGCAAGACGCGGGAACTCAGAGACTCTTCTGTCAGTGCGTCAGGGGGAAGCTGATGTCGGGATCTGAACGCAAACATGAGAGCGAAACCGGTCGGGCACCTGCTGCAATGCCAATTCCTGCGATTGCGGCACTGGCCAGCACAGAACGCCTGGAGCAGCTNAAATCCATCTGTCGGAATGTCGTTGACC
The DNA here is from genome assembly GCF_002172815.1 of Hyphomonas sp. TMED31. Taxonomy (NCBI): domain Bacteria; kingdom Pseudomonadati; phylum Pseudomonadota; class Alphaproteobacteria; order Hyphomonadales; family Hyphomonadaceae; genus Hyphomonas; species Hyphomonas sp. TMED31. Next base: position 10,940 of record NZ_NHCK01000022.1, read on the forward strand.
TGTCCCCGATGGACCCGGCTCAAATCGTGGAGACATTCGGCGGCGCCTTGATCCTTCTGGAGCATGGCGTGCCTGGTGCGGAGCAGATTGTTCTGGGGCTGGCTGTCGACAAACCGGACAGCGCGGTTCTGATGGTCTCCGACAGTCTTCCAGTCCATATCGTACGGGCGTTGATGAAGATTGAGGCGTCCGACATTTTGCCCTCTGATGCCGGCGCGGGCGATGTGCTGGATTCAATTGATCGCATTCGCGCAGCGGCTGAAGCTGTGGAGTCAAAGCCGGAAGACCCGGCATCTGCAGTCTGCTGGGCATTTCGTGGTGCGGTTGGTGGGGCCGGAGTTTCGACGTTGGCCATCGAAAGCGCGTTTGCGATTTGTGAGAAAGTCGGACCCGGCAAGGTCTGCCTCGTCGATCTGAACGTTGCTGACGGTATGGTCAGTTCATTTCTGGAAGCGGTGCCAAAGCTNGATCTGGCNGCACTNTCCGCTGCGCCNGAGCGNCTTGATGCGCGCNTGCTCGCGGCCTGGTGCTGGCAGCATGAGGATGGCGTNTCGACCATTTCCGCGCCGCGCAACCCGGACGCAGATGCGCTGGCCACCGAAGCAGCCATCCTGCGACTGCTGGATGTTGCCTGTGCAGAATTCCCATTCGTGCTTGTGGACATGCCNCGACACATGATGCCGTGGACGAAGCCTATTCTCGGNGCAGTNGANGAGGCNATNATCATCAGTGAGCTGACCGTTCCCAGCCTCCACGCNGCNGCTGACATGGCCCGNGAGGTCGACATGCTGCGCAGCCCTGACCGCAAGACCAAGCTGGTGCTGAACCGCATGTTNCCCAAGAAGCGGTTCCGCGCCGAGTTCGCCGTCGACAAGGCGGAGAAGGCGATTGAGCGGAGTATTGATGCAACAATCACATCCGATTGGGACGCTGCCAGAACAGCCGTCAATCTCGGCAAGCCCATNGCCGATGTGAAGCCCAAGAGCGCTTTGGTGGCGGACATCTCTGCGCTGGTCGACCGCCTTATGCCGGACGGTGTGCTCGCCGCCCACGTGCCGCAAATGCCTGCGCGGAGGAAAGCGTCATGAGCCGCTTCGGATTTTCCAATGCCGTCAAGAAGCCTGACATGGAGCAGGCGCCTCAGGTCACGCCCGAGGCAAGCACGCCAAAGCCTGCGCCGCAAATGGCGGCAGCTGACGCGAAGGCATTTGACCAGCTTGATGCAAAGCTGCGCATCCATGCCAAACTGATCGACGAACTCGACCTGTCTGCGCTCGACAAGATGGATGATGAAACGATGCGCCGCCGCGTGCGCGGTATCGTGTCGGAAATTATCAAGAAGGAAGAAATGGCGCTGTCCGCCGCTGAGGAAGCAAGTTTCGCAGACGCGGTGATGGACGAAATGACCGGTCTCGGGCCCATCGAGCCTTTGCTGAAGGACGACTCCATCGCGGATATCCTGATCAATGGCTGCAACCAAGTCTATGTTGAGCGCCACGGAAAGCTTCAACTGGCGCCTGTCAGGTTTGCTGACAATGACCATTTGCTTCGCATCGTTCAGCGCATCGTGGCGGCTGTGGGGCGTCGCGTGGACGAAAGCCAGCCCCTCGTCGATGCGCGTCTGCTGGACGGCAGCCGGGTGAACGCTGCCGTGTTGCCCATTGCCATTGACGGGCCACTTGTATCCATCCGGAAATTCTCGAAGTCGCCGCTGACCATGGAAAAGCTGGTTGGCTTTGGGGCGATCCCCCAGCCTGTTGCAGACTTCATTCTGGGCGCTGTGAAGTGTCGCGCGTCGACCGTCATTTCAGGCGGTACGGGCTCGGGAAAAACGACGCTGCTCAATGCGCTGTCCGCTGCGATCAGCCCGGACGAGCGTCTGATCACGATTGAGGATGCCGCTGAGCTGCAACTTCAGCAGCCGCACGTGGCGCGCATGGAAACCCGGCCGCCAAATATTGAAGGCAAAGGAGAGATTCGCCAGCGTGAACTCGTCAAGAATGCGCTGCGCATGCGTCCGGACCGGGTGATCCTGGGCGAGGTGCGCTCTGAAGANGCCTTCGACATGCTGCAGGCCATGAATACGGGTCATGAAGGCTCCATGGCGACAATCCACGCCAACAACCCGCGTGACGCGCTGACCCGTCTGGAGCAGATGGTGATGATGGGCGGCATGAAGATATCGGAAACAGCCATCCGTGGTCAGATTGCCTCGGCCGTGAACTTCATCGTTCAGGCCACGCGCTTGTCAGATGGTTCGCGGAAAGTNGTGTCGATATCGGAAGTGACCGGCATGGAAGGCGCGGTCGTGCAATTGCAGGAAATTTTCCGTTTCGAGCGCACTGGCACGACAGATGAGGGCAAGGTGCAAGGGCACTTCGCCGCCACTGGCCTGCGCCCGAAATTCCTGGATGAAATGGAGCGCCGCGGCGTTCACATGCCGGAGGGCATGTTCGACCCGTCGANGCGGTTCTAGGAGGCTGCGCGCCGCATGTCCTGGTTGCCAGACATCTCTCAGCTGAGCCTGACAATCCTGATCCCGGTCATCATGGCGATAGGGGCGGCNTTTCTGGCGATNCAGTCCGTNATGGGCCTGGTGACGGAGGCGCAGACCCGCCGGATTGTGAACAAGCGCCTTCAGTTCAAGGAGCGGTTTGAAACGACCAGTGAAGCGATGATCGAGCTGCGCAAGGCGCGGGGGCTGGACCGGGATGGAAATCTCTCCATGCCACTACAATGGTTCAACCAGCTGGTGGTCCGGTCAGGCCTGAAATTCCAGCCGCTCAAATGGTTCGGCATGTCTGCCGGGGCAGGACTGGTTGCCGCGCTTGCCTATTGGCGTTTCGTCGGCGGAGCCGGGCCTGCGCTCGGCATTGCGGCGGGCATCTTCCTGCTGGCGCCCATTATCGGCCTGAAGATCGTGGCGGGCGGTCGTATGAAGAAGATGTCCCAGCAATTGCCAGACGCATTGCAGATCGTCTGCCGAAGCCTTGAGGCGGGTCACCCGGTTGCCACGGCCGTGGCGCTGGTCGCGCGGGAAATGCCGGACCCCATCGGCACAGAATTTGGCATGGCGGCGGATGAGGTCTCCTACGGTATGTCTCTGACAAACGCTGTGCAGCGCATGGCCGTGCGGGCAGGCGATCCGGATGTGGAGCTGTTCGTGGCGACGGTCCGTCTACAGGAAAAGACGGGGGGCAATCTCTGCGAATTGTTGAAAGCCAATGTCACAACCATCCGTGAACGCCAAACCATGCGCCTGAAGGTGAAGGCGGCGTCATCGGAGGGGCGGGCCTCTGCCATGATCCTGACGTCAGCGCCGTTCATTGTGATGGCGGGTATCCACATGCTGCGGCCGGAATTTTATGGCGAAGTTATCGATGACCCGCTCGTACGGGTTCTGTTTCCTGCTTTCTTCATCTGGCTGGCGATTGGCAATTTCGTCATGCGCAAGATGATCAATTTCAAGATGTAGGGGATACGGAGCAATGCCACTGACAGCCTCCACACTCTTGCCGATCCTCATGCTGGCTGTTGCCGGTGTCCTCGCCATGCCGGCGCTGCTGGCCTTTGGGCGCAGCTGGAAAGCCAAGGAAGACCTTGAGCGNCGGCTTGAGCGCAAGGACCAGAAGCCCGCCCGCGCCGAAGTTCGCAATGAAAGCCGCATNGGGCGTGCNGTGATCGGCCTGGCGAACAAGGCAACCCCATCGAACGAGGAGGCGGTCAGCCAGGTGCGCGCCAAACTGTTGCTGGCGGGATATACCAGCCCGACCTCCGTGGGTCGGTATTATATCGCGCGGATCGCTTGTGTGGTGGTGCCGCAAATCCTGCTTCTGCTCGCCTTGCCCTATCTGGGCGATGTGTCGAAACAAACCCTCCTGTTCGTCAGCATTGGCTTGTTGATTGCGGGCATTCTGGCGCCTGATGCCATCGTCTCCCGCAAGGCGGCTGCGAGGCAACAGCAATGCTCTGCGGGCTTTCCGGACATGATGGACCTGATGGTCGCTTGTGTGGAAGCTGGTCTCAGCCTGGATGCGTCTGTTCAGCGCGTGGGGGAGGAGTTGGAACTGCGTCATCCCATCATCGCGATGCATATGAAGACGCTGTCTCTGGAGCTGCGGGCAGGCAAGGCGCGCAAGAATGCGTGGCGCGCCTTTGCGGACCGGATGTGCATTGAAGAGGCGAGTTCTCTGGCCACAATGCTGCGTCAGGCCGAGGAAATGGGAACGAGTCTCGGGCAAACCTTGCGTGTTTTCTCGGCAGATATGCGTAAACGCCGGATCCTGATGGCGGAAGAAAAAGCGATGGCTTTGCCCGCGAAATTGACTTTGCCTTTGATTTTATTTGTTTTTCCGGTCCTATTGGGCGTTCTGATCACGCCTGCCGTCATCAAGCTTCAGGGCGCGCTTTAGTGAATTCGCGGCTAGGCGAGTCAGTGCTCCATTGCTAACTTGTACCCATGACCACGACATATCTTGATTTCGAAAAGCCCATTGCGGAGCTGGACGCGAAGATTTCCGAGCTGGAAGCGCTTGCTTCAAGCAAGGAAGGGCCCTCGATCACCGACGAGCTGAAGAAGCTCAAGGCGAAGTCGAACAAGCAGCTGAAGGATATGTATTCCGATCTCAGCGCCTGGCGGAAAACGCTGGTAGCGCGCCATCCGGATCGGCCGCATCTGTCCGACTTCATCGAGAACATTTTCGAGGATTTCGAGGAACTCGCAGGAGATCGCGTTTTCGGAAATGACGAAGCGATCGTTGGCGGCCTTGCCCGCTTCAAGGGGCGCCCGGTCGTGATCATGGGCCATGAAAAGGGCCGAACCATCGAGAAGCGCCTGAAGCACAATTTCGGCATGGCTCACCCAGAAGGCTACCGCAAGGCTGTGCGCCTGATGGATATGGCCGAGAAATTTGACCTGCCGGTACTCAGCTTCCCTGATACGCAAGGGGCATATCCCGGCAAGGGTGGCGAAGAGCGCGGCCAGGCCGAAGCGATCGCACGCGGAACCCAGCGCGGGCTTTCNCTTGGTGTGCCGTTCGTGACGCTGATCATCGGCGAAGGCATGTCCGGCGGTGCGATTGGCATTGCCGCGGCCAACAAGGTGCTGATGATGGAACACGCGATCTATTCCGTNATCTCGCCAGAGGGCTGCGCATCAATCCTGTACCGGGACGCTGCCAAGGCGAAGGAAGCCGCCGATGCGATGAAGATCACCGCGCCGGANTTGCTAAANACCAAAGTCATTGACGGTGTGGTCAAGGAGCCAGTCGGCGGTGCGCATCGTGATCCGAAGCGGGCAATGGCTGCGGCGTCCAAGGCGCTGGAAGAAGCGCTGAAGGAGCTGGACGGTCTCAGTCCGTCAGAGCTGCGCGCGCAACGCCGGGAACGCTTTTACGCAATCGGCCGCGAAGGTATCTGATCCGGCTTGCATTGCCGTGCAAGGCGCTTCACGCTCTCCCAAAAATACAAGGGAGACGGGCCTCATGAAAAAATGGGCATTGGCTGCAAGCATTGCAGCTGTCGCGTGTGCTGCGCCAGCACCGAAGCAGGATTTGGCGGCCGGCTATGACATCGTGATCTATCCGGCNCAGGCCGTGGTCACGATGACGGGCGAGGACAAGACGGCTGAAGCGGTCGCGGTGTCGGCTGACAGGATCGTTGCTGTAGGCTCTCTGGAAGAGCTGAGGCGAGACTTGCCANCAGCNNNAGTGAACCCGGTCTTCGAAGACAAGACCATCGTGCCNGGCCTGATTGATCCGCACATCCACGTCGTGCTCGGCTCATTGCAATACAATCTGCCCATCACGCCGCCCTGGCCGATGGCCACACCACACGGCATGAAGGCTGGACTGCCCAATCGCGCCGCGTTNCTGCAGGCGCTGTCCGAACTNGTGGAGGCGGCTGGGCCGAGTGANCCGATTGTTGCCTATGGCTATCATAATCTGGTGCATGGGGATCTGCACCGGGCAGATCTCGACGCGATTGCGCCGGACCAGCCGCTGATCGTCTGGCACTATTCNTCACATGATTTCTATTTGAACAGNGCGGCGATTANTGCTGCCGGGTTCACGCCTGATATGGCTGAGCAGTTTCACGGGGTAGACCTCGATGCGGATGGCGCGCTGACCGGTCGGATCTATGAAGATGCGGCCATGCTGGTGGTGCAAGCGTTCGCTGGCGTGATCCTGACGCCTGAAAATGTCACGGCGGGCTTCAACGGATTCTCATCCATGCTGCGCCAGGCTGGTGTCACGACAACGGCGGAGCTCGGCTACGGCATGTTCGGCTGGGAAATGGAGGCGGCGAACATTCGCGCCAATTGGGGCAGCCCGCAGCAGGCTGGCTATCACCTCTATCTGATCCCGGAGCATCGTGCGCTCGAGCGGNCTTTCGGAGACGGCAAGGTTCAGGCCGTGCTGGATATGGCGAGAGGGAAGACGGATACGGCGGCGCCTATTCTGCCGCGCGTGAAGTTCTTCACCGATGGCGCCTTCTACAGCCAGACGATGCGGCTTTCTCCGCCGGGGTACCTCTCAGGGCAATCGGAAGGGTCAGAGGGGCTCTGGGTGGCGGGCCCCGACGGGATCGTTCCCGCCATTCAGCCNTATTGGGATGCCGACCTCGGCGTGAACATTCATTCCAACGGGGATGCCGCGCAGGGAGCAACATTGGAGGCTCTGGCTATGCTTCGTGAAGGCGATGATGGTCCGGCCAACAGCTTCGTGATTGAACATGGCGGCCTCTTTTCGGAGGAGCAGGTTGAGCTGGCTGGCCAGCTTGGTGCGCGCCTGTCTGCGGCCAGCCACTACGTATTTTACATGGCAAATGAATATGCGGGGCCTTTGGGCGACGTACGGGCAAAATGGATCTCGCCGCTGGGTGCGCTGACCGAAGCGGGAGTGCCGGTGGCCGTGCACAGCGACGCGCCGCTTGCTCCGCCCCATCCGCTGCGCGCTGCAGGCGTCCACGTCACCCGTGCAACGCGGGAAGGCAGCACCTATGAAGCCGGCATGGCGCTGAGCCGCTATGAGGCCATGGAGGCGATCACGCTGGACGCGGCGATGGCCTTGGGGCTTGAGGCTGAGATTGGCTCCATCGCAACGGGCAAACGTGCAGATTTCACCATTCTTGGTGCCAACCCGCTGGACATGCCCGGCGCGGAGTGGGAGCACATTCCGGTTTGGGGCGTGGTGCTGGATGGCGAAACGCGTCCGCTGAAAGTTGAGGGTTCCCGACAGAGTGAGTGAACGCGACTGGATCTCCCGCTATTTTGCACCTCTGGCCACAGCGCCAGGGGCAGCGGGTTTGCGAGACGACGTGGCGGAGCTGTCTGGCGGCGATGGGCGACTGATTGCGACAACGGACGCATTGGTCGAAGGCGTGCATTTTTTGCCGGATGATCCCATCGATACGATTGCGCGCAAGCTGGTGCGTACGAATGTGTCGGACATTCTCTCGAAAGGTGCGCTGCCCGCAGATGCCTTGCTCACTCTGGGCTGGCCGAACTCAAGGCCGGAATCGGAGATCGCCGCGTTTGCGTCGGCTCTTGGCNATGATCTTGAGACATTCGGCGCTCGGCTNGTCGGAGGTGATACNGTGCGNAGCCGGGCCGGCTTGTTCCTCTCGCTCACGCTGACGGGGCGGTGCCTTTGCGAGCACCCGGTCAGGCGGAGCGGGGCGGCGCCCGATCAGGATATCTGGGTGACGGGAGAGATGGGCGCAGCCTGTCTGGGG
>NZ_NHCK01000023.1:0-10549 GCF_002172815.1 Hyphomonas sp. TMED31
TGTCAGCGTCGTCTTGCCGTGGTCAACGTGGCCAATCGTGCCGATGTTGACGTGCGGCTTGTTGCGTTCAAACTTTGCCTTGGCCATCGGGCCTCTCCTCAATTCTGTTTAGGTGTCCGGCCCGCCGGACGGGTTACGCGTTCAGGCTGGATAGCCCGTTAAACGCGCCTCATAGCCATCTGCGGCGCGGGTTTCAAGCTCGCAATTGCCAGTTCACTGCGGTCAGGTTTCCCGTCTTGCCCCGCTTGCAAAGCACGGATAAGCCGAAATCGACAAAATTCACGCAAGGACAATGACATGATCGATGACCTGACCCTGCACGCGGACCGTCTTGCTCGGACACCTTTGAAGAAACTCGCCGATGCTCGCGCAACCTCAAGCAGGTTGAACGCCTGCGGCTGGTCTATCGATTTATCTCGCCAGTTTCTTGACGCCGAATCGACTGCCGCTCTTCAGCAATTTGGAGATTCATCAGGCTTGCAAGACGNGGCCGACAAACTGTTCGCCGGCGACATCGTCAATCCGTCGGAAAACCGCCCCGCTCTCCACTGGGCCCTCCGTGCGCAATCCTCTTTGTCGGGAGAGGCAGAATCTGTCCGCCAAAGCGTACTTCCCGCTCTGGCGTTCGCCAGGGATGTTGCGTCCGGAGCGGTCACCAGCTCCACCGGCGAGCGCTTCAACGCCGTCCTTCATATCGGCATTGGCGGATCTGATTTCGGACCACGCCTGATTGCGGACGCTTTCCAGGATCACGCATCGGGTGAGATAGATCTGAGATTTTGCGCGAATGTCGACCCGTTCGATCTTGATCGTGCGATCGCCGGGCTCAACCCGGAGCGCACCCTCGTCATTGGCGTCTCAAAATCCTTCGGCACAGAGGAGACACTCTACAACCTCGCGCGCGCACGCAAATGGCTGGAAGCGACAATCGGCGACAAATCGCAACAACACCTTGCCTTGGTGACAGCAAATCCCGACCGGGCGAAGAATTGGCTTGATGGACGTGAAGCACATGTTTTCGACATGCCCCTGTCCGTCGGCGGCCGCTTCTCGCTCTGGTCCGCCGCCTCCCTCGCCTGCATGATCTATCTCGGCGCAGACGTATTCGAAGATATCCTGACGGGTGCCGCAGACATGGACGAACACGTCAGAACGACNTCAATGGCCCAGAATGCGGCGATGCAGCTNGCGCTACTCGATTACTGGAACGCGACAATTCGCAAAGAGAAGATGCGCGTATTGCTCGCCTACGCAAACCGGTTGCGCATGCTGCCGACGTATTTGCAGCAGCTCGAAATGGAATCGAACGGCAAATCGGTAGGACCGCACGGCGATGCTGTCTCAGGCGCAACGGCCCCAGCGCTCTGGGGCGGCGAAGGATCGGTNGGCCAGCATTCCTATCATCAGTGGCTCCACCAGGGCTCACAGGACGTCCCATGCGAGTTTATCCTCGCGCCCGATCGCAATCGCGATGCGGAAGGCGTTAAAGCGCTGACGGCTCACGCGCTGGCCCAAGCGGAAGTACTNGCTAATGGCCGAACGCTCGAAGAAGTGAAACAGGAAGAACCTGATCTGACCGACGAAGTCGCCCGACAGAAAGTCCATGCGGGCGGACGCGCNTCGACTTTCTTTGCACATAGCCAGTTCGGGCCCCAGGCATTTGGTTCCCTTGTCGCCCTTTACGAACATCGGACCTATTTCGCGGGTCACCTGTGGGGTTTGAACCCTTTCGACCANTGGGGAGTTGAGCGTGGCAAGACCATGGCCTCTCGNNTGAAGCCTGCAGTCGCNGGTGAAGCGACGGCCGCGGACACAGTCACCAATTCGCTTATCGCAATGATCACGGGGAACTGACGCAATCCGGATTCTCCGTGAAACCTGTGTCGGTGAAACGCGACAAGTGTTGCTGGATAACGCGGACCGGCCAGTTGCGCTGAACCTTGAGCGCTGGTCAGACCAAGGTCAAAGATTGACGTTCGGCTTGCAAACAAACGGCAGAATACGTGCCCTCCGACCGGACCAGGGAGGCGCCTTCATCGAAACCGATACGGGCCCAGAGGCCTTCATGCGTCTCCCGAACGCACACCGCCTCACCGAGGGACAGGCTGTGCGTGTTACAATTGCAGCCGAAGCACGGGGAGACAAGCTACCGCGAGCCGAACTGCTCAACGACAAAACGCCAGCAAAGGGCCAATTGGTCTGGTCGAACGGAGCTACTGAAGACGTGGCTCCGGGAGATCCCATCGTCGCCGNTGCCTTCGATGAGGCACTCTCGAGCGCACTGACATTACCAAGAGGCGGACGATTGCGCATAGAGCGCACTCACGCGCTGACTTCAGTCGATATCGACACAGCCGGTCGCCAGGGAACCGGAACCGCCGCGAGCCGCGCACTGCAGATCAATCTTGAGGCATGCCGCGAATTGGCGCGACAGTTGAAACTTCGAAAACTCGGTGGACTTGTCGTGTTGGACTGTGTGGCCCCCCTGAATGCTGGCTCACGTCAGAAGATAAAGGACGCGATGAAGTCAGAGCTGAGAGCAGCCGATTTAACTTCAAGTACCGTACTGGCCCCGTCCCAACTCGGCTTGATGGAAATGTCTCTCCCTTGGCGCGAAACACCTATTTGCGACCGCCTTCAAAACANCAATGGCGACGCCTCAGANGAAACCTTGTGCCTTGAGGGCCTTAGAATACTTGAACAANCNGCGACACAGAATCGCCTGGACAGGTACACCCTTGAGCTGCCTGAACGCGCTTATGATTGGCTGGAAAAAGTGGGTCGTCCCTTGAAAGGCCTACTGGCCGATAAATACGGNCAAAGACTGACCTTTCAGGGTTTCACTAAAAGCAAACCGAGTGTCTACAAAAGNCCATGAGCAAGCCGATCTCGCCTAAAGTTTCCAAGCCAAAATGCGCGCAGTGTCGCCGCAAACCGGTAGCAGCAGACTATCGACCGTTCTGTTCGAAGCGTTGTGCCGACATTGATCTGAACAAATGGCTCTCGGATGGATACGCTATTCCNGGGGCGCCCGCTGACATGGCGGATGACACGCCCGGACAAGAGATGTCAGAAGAAGACTGAAAACAGCATGGACAAGACCAAAAGCCTTCGTTAGATACCGCGCTTCCCCAGTGACCTGCCCGGGTAGCTCAGGGGTAGAGCAGCGGATTGAAAATCCGCGTGTCGGTGGTTCGATTCCGCCCCCGGGCACCATTTCCAGTGAAATCGCGTCTCCTTAAGCTGCCTGTTCTCCTGAATTGCTCCTCTGGGCAGATGCCTCCAGAACCCCGGGCTCATCCCAGGCACCTTCGGGTCGGATAATGAGGTACGGGTCCTCAAGCATCTGAAGTGCCTTAGGATGGCGTGGGATGAATATCTCGATCTCCCGATACTCATAATCGGAGAACCAGAATGGAGCTCGGCCATCTATCAAACGACACCTGAACGTCCGCGACCAGACTGGCCATAAGCGCGCTTGAATCTGGCCGATCATTCGTTCGTATCCCTTGCGGGCGACCAGCTCAAACGCCGTCGCGAGCAGTACACGCAGACCTGGTCGGCCGCGTTGGCAGGGCAACAATACGATGCGCTCAAGCTTTGCGAAGTCAGCAAACCATCTGATCCGCAAAGTTCCGACCGGCCGCCCCTTCGCCTTTAACAGGAAATGCGTGGCGCATAGATCGTTGCCGTCAAATTCTTCTTCATAAGGGCAGTCTTGCTCGGATAGGAAGACTGCGGCCCGAATGGCGCTAACCTGATGATATTCATCAAGCGTTCTGACCATCTCCGCCGTGTAAGACAGGTAGGCTTCCGGCGGCACGGGGCGCAGCAATACTTGCTCTCCGATCCGATTGCGCGCCCCAGTCACGAAGCCTGGTCCATCAGCGTTTGGAATGGCGGCTGCACGTATAAATCCGGAAGCCCGCCTTCAAATTTCTGAAAGCCCAGACTTTCCATCGACCGGCGACCGTCTGCCGTCGCGCCGCGCGCATATGCGGGAAATGCCCCGAACATTTCAACGCGCAGGACCGCGGAAACGGTCATGATCTTCTTTCGTGCCTCGTACGTCTTGCCCGCATAAACACCNACGTAAAACGCCGAAACACACCGTCCCATNTTGGCCAAGTGCGCCTTCAGGGGTTTCGCAGGATTGTATGAACCGTCTCGCACAGCGCTTTCTCCTGCCTCTGTCAGGGGCAGNGTGAGAAAAANTCCGTCGACAGGATCACCAGTGACCCAAGCCGTCATTCCCGTCCAATTGTTCATATCCGCGATAGAATCAACGGAGGCCAGCTTCCCGTCGATTAGTTCTTCAGCCATCGCTACGGCCTGGTCGAGCTCGCTGCGTGTGGCCAATCTGAACCCGAAGTCGCCTGCTCGTCTCTCGAAGGCCAAAGGATCCACATTCGCAACCACCATTTTTCTAGTCTGCGTTGCATTCATGAAATTTCTCCATTAGATGGTTAATTTCCATGACACAGTTTCAGGCGGGCGACTTCGGCACAGAATGAAACGGGGGCTTTCACACACGATAGGCGGTGAAGCGCCGTTCGATCAGTTCGATTGGGACAGGCTGCGTGTGTTCAGGGCTGTGGCCAAAACGGGCAGCATGAGCGCCGCTGCAATCGTGTTGGGCGGCTCATTGCCGACCATCAGCCGACGGGTGACCGATCTTGAAACTGCGCTCCAGGCGGAACTGTTCCAACGGAACCATACCGGCGTAGACCTCACCGATGCCGGCCGAACATTGTTGCGTCACGCGGATCTAATGGCTGACACAATTCATGCTGCCCAAATAGAGGTCGGCTCTGTGGCAAACGACGTCGGACGTGCAATCCACCTCGTCTGCAATGAACCACTGGCTCAATACTGGATTGTGCCGCGACTTGCAGAATTTCAACTACTGAATCCCAAACTCACAATAGATGTTTCAATCAGCAACTCATCGTTAGAATCGCAGGACCCGGCCTGGGACATTTCGATCCAGACGCGTCGCCCCAGAAACCCGGACCAGATTTCACGCCGGATAGGCCGCTCCCATTTTGCGGCATTCGTTTCGTCCGACTGGAAATTATCGAACGGGACTCCCGCATCGGTTTCCGACTTAACCCAAGCGCACGCGCTCGTGCATGCGTCCTACGCCTCCCAACTGGAACAATCCCGTACACTGTTCCCGGGTCTGGATATGATGCGCCGTATGAACAGCATGGAAGCGATGATCTCGTTCTGTAGCGCTGGAGTATCCCCCGCCATTCTTCCAACGCATATCATACATCGGTATCCTGACNTCATTGCCTGCCCCATCCCCGGTCTTCCCGCCCTGGATATTTGGCTCACACAGTCTCCGCGTTTGCGAAGAGTGAAAAGCGCCGATGGGTTTCTTGATTGGCTTGTGGGGCTGTTCTCACCAACAGAAAGTGATTGGTTCCGGCAATTGAATGTCACATTGAATTTAGGCTAGGCAACGAGGCCTTGCTGTCTCGCCGCCCGTTCACGAAGCACCATTGGCGTTCCAAACAATTGCCGGTTAACGCCGATACGTTTGAACCAATAGTGTAGCCCGACTAAATCCGTGAACCCCATACCACCATGCACCTCAGTTGACGTGCGCGCGATAAATGTCGCCACGTCAGACATGTGCGCCTTCGCGAGATATGCCATGGTGATCGCCTCGTCGTCGTTCTCGTCAATTGCGTGCGCGGCATGCCAAAGCAAGGCACGACATGGTTCGAGCTTCGCCGCCATTTCGGCGCACAGATGCTTGACGGCCTGAAACGATCCGATCACACGGCCGAACTGTTCACGCTCAGATGCATACACCACGGCCTTGTCCAGCATCGCTTGAGCAGCGCCGAGCGTGTCCGAAGCGATCAATACAGATGCAACCGCAAACACTTGTTCGACGTCAGCAGTCTTTGCGTCCGGATCGGCGCCCGCGACAGCCACCTCAAAGAATTCACGTGTCCGGTCAATAGTTTTAACAACGCTTGTCTCGTCAGGCGCGCCACAATGAATCGCATCATCCGAATAGAACAGAAGATGCGTTGCATCGCGTACATTAATAGCCATGAGCGATTTCCCGGTTACCGACGTGCCACTAACCTGTATACCGGAGGAGTCCCGGCGGGAAACAACATCGTTCAAANCCAAACCAAATTTGGCAGCACCGGACGCTATATTACCAGCAAGTTCCGAACCGCTCGCGCCAAAAGCATAAGCCGCTACCGTGTTTGCCANAAATCTAGACGGCACAAGTCCGTACCCGAAACACTCTTGAACAAGAATGGCGTCAAGAACCCCGAGTCCTGAACCGCCCTCNGGTTCAGGAACCAGCAATCCATCCAANCCCAACGCGGCGATCTTTTCGTCCAGAACATTCTGAGCGCCGCTCTCTTGGTCCGCAATTGCGCGAATTGTATCCAGGGAGGCCTCATCAGCAACAAAACGCCGGATAGTTTCCTGAAGCATCACCTGATCTTCTGAGAGTCCAAACTCCATAGCTTTATCCTCTCACCAATTTTGGTTCACGCGGCATTCCAAGACCGCGCTCAGANATAATATTCTTCTGTATCTGGGCTGTGCCCCCACCGATGATCAGTCCAAGGTCGTACATGTATCTCCATTGCCAGCTTCCGCCTGCACGAAGATGCTCACCCTCCTCATAGAGCACGCCAAGTTCCCCCAACGCATCGATCGCCAGCCCCGCGATCTGATGATTGAGTTCACAACCCTGCAGCTTAACAATCAGCCCCGCAATTCCTGCGGNCTCTCTTTTTAGGCGNNTGGTCATGATACGGAGCNCATTGGCTTGCATGGCGTAGACTTCAGCCTGCAANGCCATCAATCGATCCCTCAGNACNGGATTGTCGATCAAACGCTCTCCGTTGACGGTTTCCGACTTCATCAGTTCGACCAGTTCAACAAAGCGAGCTTTCGTTGCGTTGGGGTCCCCCAACATGCCCCGTTCATGGGTCAGCGTAGCATTGGCGACCTGCCAGCCNTTATTGACCTCGAACACCACNCCGCTTTTCGGNACGCGCACATCTGTGAAGAAAACCTCGTTGAAATTGGCAGCGCCNGTCATGTCGACGAGCGGCCGAACTTCGATACCCGGAATNTCCATCGGGAAAAGNATGTAGGTTATNCCNTGATGTTTNTTCGCNTCAGGATCGGTTCGNACCAAACAGAAAATCATGTCGGCCTGTCGTGCGGTAGACGTCCATATCTTTTGGCCGTTAATGACNAACTCNTCGCCATCTTCNACCGCACTTGTTCGCAGCGCAGCCAGATCCGATCCNGCTCCGGGTTCGGAATATCCCTGACACCAGATCAGTTCTCCCTTCAGCGTTCGCTCTATATAGGCTGCTTTCTGCTCCGGCGTACCGAGNTCCAGCAAGGTNGGAACCAACATGGATATTCCTTGTCCGGCNAGNGGTCTTGGCAAACCGGATCNCGCAAACTCTTCAGCNATGATGCGNGACTTCAGAATATCCGGTTCAGCGCCGTACCCNCCATACTCAGTTGGTATCGTCCTCGCCGTGAGCCCTTCCTTNATCAGNAANGCCTGCCAGGCGAGTCGTTTCGGATGCTTCAGTCCCTTGTCGTTCGGTCCGGGCGCAAGGTGGGCATTGGTTTTGAGCGTTTCNGCGACATGGTCNCGAAATTCGGCATATTCGGGGCTNAGTGTNAGGTCCATGAANCAAGTCTCGAACGACTTCCCCAAGGTCCGGCAACACCAAAATTGAACTGAGTCTTGCACACCNTAGCGTAAAGCTGGCTAGCTGAGTTNCATCAAAGGAGGACACTCAATGCCCGTCGANTACANNAAACAAGGNAATGTNGCGATCATCACGATGAACCGCCCGGAAGCGCGCAACGCAATCAATGGNGAAATGGCCAGCACNATGGAAGCCGCCATTGACCAGATGGAAGCGGATCCGGAGGTTTGGGTGGGCATTCTCACCGCTGTCGGCAAGGCATTCTGTGCAGGCGCAGACCTGAAGGAGATTTCTGCAGGTAATGGCGCAGCGCTCTCCACGAAGAAGGGTGGNTTCGCTGGCATCGCGCGTCGTGANCGCACAAAGCCGCTAATTGCNGCAATCACCGGTTCAGCGCTNGCTGGCGGTACNGAAATCGCCTTGTCCTGCGACATGATTGTATGCGCCGACGATACAAACTTCGGCCTTCCCGAAGTGAAACGGTCGCTCGTTGCAGGTGCCGGTGGTCTGTTTCGGCTGCCCCGCGCAATCGGAAGGGCTGTTGCACTCGAAGCCATCTTGACGGGTGATCCACTTCCGTCTCAACGTGCTTACGAGCTTGGTATGGTCAACAAGGTCGTGCCAGAGGCTGACGTGATGAAAGAAGCAGAGGCACTGGCTGCCAGGATCACTGCGAACGCGCCTCTTGCGGTATCTGCAAGCCGCGCTGTTGCTATGGACGCTACCAGCAAGAGCGATGATGAACTCTGGAAGGACAGCGGCAAGGCGTTTGCCAGCATCGTTGGCACAGAAGACTTCAAGGAAGGGCCCAAGGCCTTTATCGAGAAGCGTGCCCCCGTCTGGAAGGGTCGTTAGTCAAGTATTCTCAGCATTGTTGAGCCACCGGACTGCGCCGCGCCCCGCTGCGCGTCCGGTGGCAAGACATGCTGTGAGCAAATAGCCCCCGGTTGGCGCGTCCCAGTCCAGCATCTCGCCAGCGANAAACNGTCCGGGANGATGTTTCAGCATGAAGTGGTCATCCAGCGCCTCAAANGATATTCCGCCATCNGTNGATATGGCTTCGTCCATCGGAAACAGGCCNANGACCGGCACGGGCANGTCCTTAATCAGANGGGCAAGTNGATCTGGGGCTTCAGCCGCTTCCAGCCCGCCGAGTTCGAACAACAATGCCCGCTTTACTCCGGACAGGTTCAGCGTCTTGCGAAGATGGTTGGATAGGGACTGTTTGCCTCGCGGCCTAGAGAGGCGGTGTCGAACGTCTTCAGCAGAAATATCTGGCAGAAGATCGAGTTGGATCGTGGCCTCGCCGACGCGCTCCAGCGCATCGCGAACGCTGAGAGACAGGGTGAACACAGCCCCGCTTTCCATACCACGAGGGGTAATCACGAACTCCTCCCGACTTGATTGGCCGCCGAAGCGCATGGCCACATTCTTGACGGGCGCACCCGCAAATTCCGCTTGCATCCTGTCCGACCACTTGACCCTCAGGCCGCAATTGGACGGGCGGAAAGGCGATACGGGAACGCCCAGTGTTTCAAATGCCGGGAGCCATGAACCGTCTGACCCGAGCCGTTTCCAACTTGCTCCACCCAGCGCGAAAATCTGGGCGCGACACGGGATGTTCCTTTGCCCGTTTGGCGTGAGAAAGATGAGTTCGCCAGACTTTCCCCACCCGATCCAACGATGACGGGTATGCAGTTCCACACCCTTGCCTTCCAGACGCGCCAGCCACGCCCTGAGCAGTGGTGACGCTTTCATCTGTCCTGGAAACACGCGCCCTGTCGGACCGATCAGGGACTGAACTCCCAGCTGCGCCATCCAATCTTGAATGCTCGATGGTCCAAACGCCGTAATTGCCTGCAGCAGGCGCTGGGACGCGTTCGGATATACCTCCGCAAGGTCCGCATCGCTGGCGACATGGGTGATGTTCAGTCCACTCTTGCCGGCCATCAGGAATTTCCGGGCCGGGCTGGGCATGGCCTCGAACACAGCAACGCGGCGCCCCGCATCCGCGATCATTTCCGCCGCCATGAGTCCGGCAGGTCCCGCGCCGATCACAGCCACATCGAGCCGGGCGTCAATCGTCACGATCGACCCGGGCCTTGCCGCGCCCCAGGGCCAGCGCCTTGATCGCGCCACGGAACGTCTGCACCTCCTGGCGTGTCCAGTCGGCCCGGATCAGCGCGGCGCGCAGATTGTCCTTCATCAGCGGCGTCTTTTCGGGTGGAAAGAAATAGCCCGCGCGCTCCAGCTCGTCCTCGAAATGCTCAAACATGCGGTAAAGTTCATCGCGCGGGGCCGGTTCGCCCAGTTTCGCCTTGTCTTGAGAAATCACCCGGTCCGCATCCTCGCGACGCTTGCCCCATTCAGCGCAGAAAACGCAAACGGCCTGGGCGAGGTTCAGGCTCTTGAAGTCCGGGTCCACCGGATAGGTCATCAGAAAGTCCGACACAGCCACCGCATCATTCGGGAGGCCGGACTTCTCCGCCCCGAACATGATGGCGGATTGACCGGTGCCAAGACGCTCGAAAGCGGCGTCAGCGGCGTCGGCAGCGTCGCCGACGCGCTTTTCGATCCCCCGCAGGCGCGCCGTGGCGGCGGCTAGCCAGGTGATGCCGTCGAGCGCTTCAGGCAGACTGTCGAAAACCTGCACCGTGACACCGGCCTCGAACGCGCCAGCGGACATTGTGTCAGCCGCCGGGTTCGGCCAGCCGTCGCGCGGCCTGACGAGGCGCAGATCGGTCAGGCCAAAATTGCGCATGACGCGCGCGGCGGCACCGATATTCTCGCCAAGCTGCGGCGAATGGAGAATTATTGCAGGATTTGAC
>NZ_NHCK01000024.1:0-21335 GCF_002172815.1 Hyphomonas sp. TMED31
CGGCGCCCAATGGGCCTCTTCCAGCTCGGCCAGTTCCTCGGAATCCTCCGCGATGTGGCAGACAAGGTCCGTCTCGCAATAGCGCGCCAGTTCATCGGCCATCTCGTAGCGGGTCTCCGGCACGCGGTCGATCGCGACATTGGCGAGGCGCGTCAGGTGCATGGCGGCAAGGTCGATATGCTCGTCCTGCGCGTTCCACTCGGCCGCGATGGCCTTGGCCAGTTTCTCCGTCGGCAGGCTCAGCGCCGCGCGGGCGGGCGTCTTGATGGAGCGGCCATCGAGTTCCACGGTCCAGCCGCCCGGCATCTGCACGGCCTTGGCGGTTTCATAGAAGCGTTTCGGCTTTGGGGTCTCGTCAGTCATGCGCGCGCATGTACGCGCAAGAGGCCGGGTTTCCAAGAGGCGAAGTGCTCAGGACGCAGGCTCAAACGCCAGCAGGCTTTTGCGGAGGGTCTCGAACTCATGATGGATTTCGTGGGCGCCGACGTCTTCAAGTTCGTGGGCGGCGCCGAAGCCCCAGCTGACGCCGTGCGTGTATACGCCAGCGGCGCGGCCCATGGAAATGTCGTGGATCGCGTCGCCGATCATCAGGCTTTCATGCGGCGCGCAGCCCAGCGCGCCCATCGCTTGTTCCACCATGTGCGGATGCGGCTTGCCGGGGCCGTCATCGGCGCACCAGATCGTATCGAAGAAATGCTGTATGTCATGCGCCTCGAACAGGCTGGCAATGCCCTTGTGCGTCTTGCCGGTGGCCATGGCGATCAGCCAGCCCTCCTCGCGCAGCATTTCCAGCGTCTCCAGCGCACCATCATAAAGCGGCTGGGCAAAATCCGGCCGGGCACGGGCACGCACCCAGGATTCGCGATAGTCCTGCACCAGCTTTTCAATATCGTCAGCGCTGGCCTCCGGCGCCAGCTGGCCGCACGCCTGATGCAGGCTGAGTCCGACAATCTTTCGAGTATCCTCATAGTCTGGCGGGGTCAGCGCGGAAAGGCGAAAGGCCTCCACCATGATCTCATGGATCGACTGGCGGCTGTCGACGAGTGTTCCGTCCACGTCCCAGATGGCAAGTTTCAGACTGTCACTCATACAAAGGGCGCCAGCGGGTCCTTGCCCGCTTCCTGTTCGAGGAAGCCGAGCGCCTCAAAGGTCTGTTTCATGTGCGGCGGCAACGGCGCGACGATCTTGATCGGCTTGCCATTCTCGCGCGGGATGATCAGGGCGCGGGCATGCAGATGCAGGCCGGGCGCGAGGCCCTGAGGCACTTCCCGACGGCACTGGTATTTGAAATCACCCAGAATGGACGTGTTCATTTCCAGCATGTGGAAGCGCAGCTGGTGCATGCGACCGGTTTCCGGCTTCAGCGCGACCCAGGCCGCTTTCTGCCCGGCCGTGGAAACAACCGCATAATCCGTGATCGAATGACGTGCACCTTCAACGCCTTGCGCAGAGCGGAACATGCGCTCCCGGTCGGCATCACGGCGGCCCCGNGCCTTCGGNTGGATCACGCGGTAGCCATCCGGCTCGCGCTCATCCTCAATGCCCTTTACCATCCAGCAGCGNATNTGGCCGAAAGGCGGATTGGGCACGGCGACCGTGACCGCCCAATAGACCTTGTCCATGTCGCGGCTGCGNAANTTNTCGGCNAGNTGTGCNGCGGCCTTCGGATATTTGGCCAGCAGCAGCACGCCGCTCGTATCCTTGTCGAGCCGGTGGACGAGGACCGGGCGGTGCTCGCCATCGCCNAGCGCGGCCAGCATGCCATCAATATGGCGGCCCTGCCCCGATCCGCCCTGCACGGCGATGCCGGCTGGCTTGTTGATGGCGATCATCTCGTCATCCTCATAGAGGATCAGGTCACGGATGAACCGGCGATCTTCCTCGGAGACGCGATCCGCCTTTTTCTGGGCCGGGCGCGTTGCNTCCGCCTCCAGGATTGGCAGGCGCACCTGCTGGCCAGTCTCCAGCCGCGTATTCGCCTTGGCGCGAGCCCCATCGACGCGGATCTGCCCCGTGCGGAGCATCTTCTCGATCTGGCCCTGCGTGACTGGCACGCGACGCTTGACCCAGCGGTCAAGCCGGGTGCCGGATTCCTTGTCGGAAACCGTTTCTGTAACAATCTGGCCGCTCATGCGAACACCTTCCGCGCAATCCAAAGTCCAATGAACAGCGCCANNACGCCCAGCAACAGGGACAGGCCCGCATAGGCCNCCGCCTTCACCGTCTCGCCCTTGCGCAGGAATTCTGCCACTTCCAGCGAGAAGGCCGAAAACGTGGTGAACCCGCCAAGCACACCNGTCGCCAGGAAGAGCCGCGTCGTCTGGTGCAGCCCTTCTGCTTTCAGCGCCAGCCAGCCAACCAGCAGGCCCATCAGCAGGCTGCCCAGCAGGTTTACGGCAAACGTGCCATGTGGCCAGCCCGCCGGCAGATGGCGCACGGCCAAAAGACCGACGCCATGCCGGAGCGATGCGCCAATGGCGCCGCCTGCTGCAACTGCGAGAAATCCGTTCATGGCGGCCTTCTACCCGTTCGCACGACGTTCTTAAAGGGCGAAACACCGTGAGGTGGCTCGGGCCGTCATGACCAAGCACGAAACACAAAAAAAGGCCGGCCCGTGTCGGGCCGGCCATTCTGAAAGGCGTCTTGGGGACATCGATCAGAAATTCGCGAATAGAGGGCCTGTCAGCCGGCCCTCTGATGCCTAGCGAGCTTGTGCGAGGCGGACCTCGGAATTCACCTTGCTGCTGACATAGTCTGGCGATGGCGAGTCCACACGGCCTTCAACGCCCGAGAAGAGCTGGACGATGTAGATCTTGCCATTCGCACGAACGGCGGCAATGCCCATGTGATCAAATTCGGACCGCGCCATATTCGCCGCGTTCACCGGATCGGATTTCAGCGCATTGAAGGCTTCGGCTGCGGTTCCGAAATCAGAGATCACGGCCATGTTCGCACCGAATGCACCAATCAGATGCGTACGCTCCAGCATGCGGACGCGGTCCAGATGCCCGCGACCTTCCGGATCGCTGTGCGCGATGTAATCCCGTGTGGCCATGTCATAGGCATGGATACGCGCAGCTTCGTTGAGCGACTGAAGGCTTTTCAGGCCATCGGCGCCCTGGCTGGTGCGCATCGCATCCGTCAGACGGCTGAGTTCGGTTTGCATGAATGGATCAGCTTCTACACCCTGCGCCGATTGGAGGCAGGCTACAGTCTCTGATTGGAAAGCTGCGGGCTGAAGGGCGAGCCCGTCAGACAGGTCGCATTCCTGATCGGCATTTGCTGCCAGTCCCAGCGCCGCGAGCGCCAGAGCCGAGATTGACATATATTTGTAGCATCTCTGTAACATAACTGTCACAATACATTTTGTGACGAATTTGCGTCAAGTAACTACAAAATTCCGTATCTTTTCCGTATCCACCTATTCAGCTTAATGATCCAAGCACCTGAATTTACTCAGTATCGGGCTGGCACGCGCGCAATCCTGAGACGGGAATGACGGTTTCCCAACCTCCAGAATTCAGGAGCGTTATGCGGCCAGATGAAATTTTTTGTCCGCCTTCGACGGTCTCGCCGGGGGTAATCTTCAAGAAAACCGACTCACTTTCGGGGCCGATATAGTCCATCTCTGTCATGAATTGCCCGAACAGGCTGCCGCCCTGACGAACCATGGCAAGCGTCTGCTGTGCCTCAGCCAGCATGGTTTCGGCGGTGCTGGCGCCGGCCCTGGAGAAATAGATGAAGCGGCGGGGATCGCCCTGGGTCCAGAGAAACAGGCCGCACTCACCGGGTTCAAGATCCTGNGCGGGCAGATTCCCCGCAATGGGCACATCCGGCGCCGGCGGGACTGGCGCCTTTCCTGCCCCACTCGCGCAGCCTGCCAGGGCAAGCGTGCCCACCGTCAACATCGCAATCAACCGCTTCATGGACGGCTCCCTTCTGGTTTTAGCGGACGCTCATAGATCAGCGTGCCATTCTCGTCCCGAAAGCCAGCGAAGGCCAGATTTGCCTTCACTTCATCATCTGCCTCCGCAACGGTGACACGCAGGCCCGCAGACTGGCTGAACATCATATGCAGTACGGTACCGTCCGCCGCCTTACCCGACAGGTCGGCTTCGAGTTGGCCATTCAGGCACCCAAGCGGTCCACTCACGATCGGCCAGTCGCGGCCAAAGCCAGCCGCCGCAAGGCGCACTACGTCGCTCGTCACAGTGCCCGCCGCGGACTCGCAGCGCTCGCCTGCCAGCCGGACCTGACCATCGGATAAGCGAATGGAGCCTCCAAGCTGCGAGATCATGGGGTCTACATTCCATTCGTCTGTNAGAGGCAGGTTGAGATTGACGTGATCCGCAAGAACGGAGTCCCGACTGGCTTTGATGTCCGCCTGTCCCTGCCCCTGCTGGCCGACCCAGCTGACATGGTGCGATGGTCCACCGCCCAGCATGCGCAGCAAATCAGAATCCAGATTGATCGCCCCTACGGGCGTGCCGCGCCAGGAAAGGCCCGTCACCTGACCATGCCAGATCGAGCCGCGCGCCTGCTGCCAGCCCAATCCCCGCTCCGCCATACCGGATTGACGCAAGACAAACGACAGCGGCGTGAATGCGATGAGACCCCCGACAAGCGTGATCAGAAACAGGATGACAAAGAGCGTGCTGCTTCGCATCAGGTATCTCCTCCCGCGAACTCAAAGCTGGCGCGAACATATCCGCCCGGTTCGGCAAACATGGAAACCCGCTCTGGCACAATACCATAGGAGTCATCTGCATCAGCCAGCCACGCATAAACAAGTGTTGGTGCGGCCTGTTCGAATTGCAGGATCAGCCGGTCATCGTCTGTGGTCTGCAGGCGTGACACAGACAGACCGCGGGCATTGGCAAGCTGCAACAGGTCCGCCCGCACATTGCCGCTGGACGCTTCAGATGATTTGGCAGGTCCGGTGCCTGTGGATCTCGTCGCCAGCTCAGCGGAGACCACGTCCAATTGCCGGCTTGCGGCTTCNAGCTTCATGGATGCATCGGCGCGCGCGGCCGTCACGGGGCGCACAACCCCAAACTGCGCCAGAGCAAAGATCACAAGCAACGCTGCCACGGCCAGCAAGCCCTTTTCGCGCCCCGACCGCTCGTTCCAATATTGCATCATGAGCGGCCTCCAATGGAAAGATCCCCGACGACGAGCCCATCCTCCAGTCGCGTATCGCCCAGATTCACACGCATGCCGGTCTGTTCGACAGCCTGCTTCAAATCCTGGTCTGCGCCGAAGGCGGGATAGGTCAGTGTGGCGCGCAGTTCGCCCATGTTGCGGTCATAACGCAAGCTGACCAGTGACGCCCCCGGTGTCTCTGCCACCGCGCCATAGAGCACCGCGCTTGTTTGCTCGAAATCGGCGGNCGGACTGCGCGACGCATTTCCCTCGCTCGCGCGCAAGGCAGCGGCGGGATTGGAGGGCATCGGCTGGTCCGGAAATGCCGCCGCATAGAGACGCGCNGTTTCCGCATCCAGACCGGCCGTCAGCTGCTTCATCTTCTCGACCGACCAGACGGACTGCGCGGTCCAGGCCAGGAAGAGCGATGCCGCCANCGCAGCAGGAAGACGGAAGCGGGTGAGATTGATCGANTGTTCAGATGGACGAGCNTATTCGCCTTGCCTCAAATCNACGAGGCGCGGTGCATTCTCTGCCCAGNTGGCGAGTTGCGTGAGGCTGTCGGTCTGCTGAATGTTCGGCTCAGCGCCCGTTTCCCGCATCAGCGCCGCCATCACATCTGATGGCCAATACGGATCAATCGCGACGGGACGTCCGCTGATTGTTGCGAGCTGTCGCGAACCGAAATCCACATGCGTTGACGCGGGCAGCACGGACAGGTCTGGCACNANACGCGCAGCCCCAATCCCNGNAGAGTCCAATGCGTCCAACCAGCCCGCCATGCTCTGCCTTGAAACCGCATAGACGAGCCTGTGGTCACTGGCCTCTTGCGCGGCTGCGACCGCAACATGCATCGTATCGACGGGAACGGCGAGTTCATCTTCGATGGCAAATGCCGCGAGCCGTGTCATCTCGGCGGGCCGTTTCGCTGTCATCCGCACCCTGTGCGCAGACACCTCCGTGCCCGGCACGAACACGACCAGATCCGCCCCGGAGGGAAGGGTTGCATTTGGCGGTAGCGTTTCAATCCCATGCGGACCACTGCGCACGAAACGCCACTCAGCGCCACTGGCGGGAATTTCCGTATATATACGCGTGCGCATCAGCGAAGGCTCCTGTGCGAGTTCAGCAGGACGAAACGGCCATTATCACCCCGCCCGTATAGAGCGTCTATTGCGATATCACCCGTTCCCGAAGACACTGTGATGATGGCGCCAATTACGCTCGAAACCGTAGAGAGCTCATGATCCCGGCGCAGTTCCGGCGCGATGCTCACCACATTCTCTGAAAGCAGAAATTCCTCAACATTCAACCAGCCCCCACTTGGCCGCGACAAGATAAGTCGTTCAGCTTCACTGACGCTCAGCTCTTCTGACAGCCGCGCCGCCAGCAGTGGCGCCTGGGACTCGGTCAGCGTATTGATGTTCATGGGGGGATTGTTCGTGTCCGAGCGTACACAGACAAGGTCTGAAATGGCGGCGCGCGTTTCTGGCGTATAGCCCTTGATGGCCCTTAGGTCCTGACGGGACACGAGACGCTGCCCCGGAGTGCGATGCGGGACATCGCGATCAAAATACAGCGCGTCCTCGCCGCCGAACGCGCGTGGACTGGAATCTGCGTCCATCCAGTCTGCCAGCGTATCAACCATTTCGCGTGCTTCGGTGCTGAACAGTCCAGCCCCTTCCAGCAGGCGATGAAGTTGATCCGTCGAGACCGTGCCGCCCGCATCTTCGGCGTCCGACAGGACCAGGGAATTCAGATTCAGGCAATTCGTGGCATCATACAGGTCTACGGTGATGACGCCGNGGGGATAGGTGAAGCGGATCGGCTCAGCGAAGATGGCAGAGTCGGCATCCAGTTTCCCATTTGTCTGAGCGAGCANTTCANTGACGATGACTTCGCCAACTGAAATCGCCCCCCGCGCCGCCCAGAAGCGATCCGCCCTGTCGGTGGANACGCGCGAAACATGNACCGATCTGGCGAGCGCGTCGGTNGCCGCCAGCGCAGCGGTCGACATCAACACTATCAGCAACAGAACACTGAGAAGCGTCGCGCCGCGTTCAGTATCGCGGTTTTCTGATTTCATCATCCGGCGCCTCCNACCAGGAAGACCTGCCGCAATTCGTCACCCTCTCCGAACACAAGCGTNAGCTCTACCAGTTCCGGCAACGCATCCGCCTGCCCCGACCAGTCCAGCCGCCAGTTCTCACTGGAGAAGAACCGAATGCCCACCGTTTCGAGACCTTGCGCCAAGACCCGATCAGCATACGGCGTTCTGTAAACCGGGTCTGGCCGCAACCACGCTCGGCGCACCAAGCTTCCATTATCAAGAAGATACTCGACCCGTTGCAAGTCTCCGCGCGGATCGGTTTCATCCGGATTGAACCAGCCCGCACGGGTGAACGCCATCAAGGGTTCAAGTGTGGAATACCCNCCACTGAACGCCCTTGGCGCATCNAGCCCGTTCGCGGGGCGTGTCCGCCGCAAAGTCGCATTGGCAAGATCATCCCTCAACAGGCTATGCGCCGCGCTTTGGCTNCGCACCATGTCTGTGCGGGCTTCCACCATCTGCCCGGAGCGTAANGTCTGGATCAGCAAGGTNGAGCCGGCAACCATCAGAAGGGATGTCACCGCCAGGGCAACGAGCATTTCAATAAGCGNGAAACCAGCAGTCCTGCTCATGGCGCGGCCCTGTGCACAAGTGTTTGNCGGGTCACCAATTGCTGGTCTGTCTCTGCGTCGCTGACAATCACCTGCACCGCGAACAGGTTCTGCCGATCTGTCGCCGCGATCGTGCGCGTCCATGCGAGCGCTCGGCCCCGCTGCACGCTCGTTCCAGACTGGATACCCGGCGCGAACGTGTCCGACACTGCCATGATTTCCGCGATCTGATTGTCCGCTTCGACCGTCGCCAGGAAGCGCTGGTCAACATGCCGGGCGCCCACGAGCGTTTCATTGCCCAGATGCGCCAGTGACATGGCCGCGATGCTGAAGACGCCCAATGCGACCAGCACCTCAACCAGTGTAAATCCATGCTCCTGACGCGTGATGGCCATCCTAACGCTCCACCCTGAACTGACCAGCCGCAGAAACATTGATCGTCCGTACGGCAGTGCCCTCTCTCAGCGTTAGTGGTCGACCGCTGACCATGCCTGTGGGGTCGGCCACAATGGCGGGCCAGTCCTTGCGATCGTCTCGGCCCTTGCGAACCGCCAACTGGATGGAAGACGGCAAACGGTGGTTTGACCTGGCCATCGCCACCCAGTCGCCATTGGCCCAAGATTGAGATTGGTATCCCTGAGCAGTCACGTGGATCGCGCGCAATTCACCGGACGAGATCGCCTCATCCGAAATGCGTTCGATTGCGTCNTCCAATCGCGCAAGCTCACGATCCAGCCCGGACGGCTGACGTGGGAGCGTCATGACGATGGCCGCGCTGGCAAGCGCCAGAATGAACAAGGCGACAAGCACTTCCACCAATGACATGCCCGACTGAGAGGACGATGACAGCTTCATCAGGACATGGAATCCCAATTGCCGATATCATCATCCGTTCCGGCCTGACCATCCGGCCCTGTCGAGAACACATCATATGCGCCGCCCGACCGTGTGCCCGGATAGGCGTATTGATAGGCATTGCCCCAGGGATCGGTGCGCAGGCGCTTGATGTATCCGCCGGGGCGATANTGAGCCGCCTGCGGCCCCGTGGGCGCAGTGTTGAGCGCCGCCAGNCCCTGATCCGCAGAGGGGTAATTGTACATGTCCAGATTGTACATATCGAGCGCGCTTTCGAGCGCCGCGATATCAGAATGCGCCTTGCCGATACGGGATTGATCCGTTGCGGGCGCAACATTGATGACGATCAGCGTGGCCAACAGACCCATGATGAAAACAACCACCATCAATTCAACGAGTGAAAAGCCTGCCGACATGTTGCGACGGCCCTGTTCTGTTTCGGGTGCTTTGAAGTCCATGAAAGCCTCCTATCCAATAGCGAGTGTGTTGAGTTGCAGGATTGGCAGCATGACCGACAGGACGATCAGCCCGACTATCCCGCCCAGAACAACAATGATCAGCGGTTCCAGCAAGGACAGCAGGGTCGAAGAGCCAGTTTCGAATTCTGAATCCAGAAAGTCAGCGGCGCGGGTCATCATGCCCGGAATGTCCCGGCCCGCCTCACCGCTCGACACCATGTGCACCATCATCGGCGGGAAGACGCCCGTGGCCTTCAAGGCGCCAGCAAAGGAACCACCTTCCCGGACGCGCTCTGCTATCTGATCGGCGGCATTGCTGAAGACGAGGTTTCCCGACGCCCCCTTGGCGCCCGCGAGCGCCTCAAGCACGGTCGCTCCCGAGCCGGACAGCGTGGCGAACACGCGGGCGAACCGACCCGCACAGACGGTGCGGTTCAATGGGCCAATAATGGGCATGAGCAAGCTGTAATGATCCAATGCCCGGCGGACGACAGGCAATCGCGCGGCACGGACAATCAGGAAGATACCTGTCGCCANAACGAGACCAATGAGGATACCATGCGCCTTCAACGTCTCCGACATGCCGATNACGATCCGGGTAATGAGCGGTATGTCNGCATCGAACAGATCGAATTGCTCGACCAGACGCGGCACCACGAACAGCATCATGGCAATGATCATACCGACCGCCATCACCCCAAGCACCGCAGGGTAAATCAGCGCCGCCTGAACTTTCTGACGAAGTTGATGACTGCGTTCCAGATAAGTGGCGAGCCGTTCGGTGACATCACCCAGGCGACCTGACATTTCACCGGCGGACACCACTGAACGCACGAGCGGAGGGAACGCCTTTGGCGCGATCGACATGGCGTCCGCCAGGCGCGCGCCCTCAGTCACTTCNGCCTTNATNGCATGTAGCACTCTTTGGGATTGCGGCGTCGAGGCATCCTCCGCAGCCGCGGCAAGGGCCTGTTCAACTGGCAAGCCGGATTGGAGCAGAACTGACAGTTGCCGCACGAGCAGAACCCGCTGCTTCTCGCTGATACCGCCGCGGACACGGCTCGCTTTGGCAGCTGTCTCGCTTACCGGGTTCACATCAAGCGCCATGAGATCTCTCAGACGCAATTCCCGTCGTGCGGAGCGCGGACTGTCGGCAGAGATGATACCCTTTTGACGGCGACCATGTCCGTCAACCGCAACATACTCGAAGGCTGGCATTACGCGCCTCCCTTGCGACAGACGCGCAGGACTTCGGCAGGGCTGGTTTCCTGAGACACCACGTAGCGACGCGCATTGTCGATCAAGCGATCATGAACGCTGAAGGCAGCCTCATCGATCTGATGCTCACTGGCTTCACGGCCCAGAAGGTCGCGAATTTCGTGATCAACGGTCAAAAGCTCGTAGATGCCGATGCGTCCATCAAACCCGGTATTGCCGCAGGAGAAGCATCCATTCGGCTCCCCGACCATGACTGCGTCACCGGAGGAGAAGCCAAGCGCTTCCAGTTCGGCCCCGGTCGCCGGGCGCTCCGTCTTGCAATTCGGGCAGAGGCGACGCACCAGACGCTGCGCCATCACGGCGCGCAGCGTAGACGCGAGCAAATACGCCTCGACGCCCATGTCGCGCAGGCGGGTAATGGCCCCGGCGGCGCTGTTCGTGTGCAGCGTTGAGAGCGCAAGACGCCCCGTGGATGCAAACTCGAACGCGACTTCGGCAGTCTCGGAGTCCCGGATCTCACCCACCATCACGACATTCGGATCCTGGCGCAGAATTGAGCGGAGCGTTGCCGCAAAATTGAGGCCGACCTTGTGGTCCATCTGGGTCTGACTGATGCCCGGAAGTCCGTACTCGACGGGATCTTCGAGGGTCATGATATTATCGCGGCCATTGTTGAGCCGGGACAGGGAGGCATAAAGAGTCGTGGTTTTGCCGGAGCCAACAGGTCCGGTCACGAGGATGACACCGTTCGGCTGGGCCAGCGCATCCGAGAAGCGCGCCAGTGTTTTCTCGTCCATGCCCAGTTCCGTCAGNCCCACCAGNGCATTCTTCGTGTCCAGCAGGCGCAGCACGACCCTTTCGCCATATCGCGTGGGCAGCGTGGCAACGCGCACATCGATGGACCGCCCGCCAACTGACAGAGAGATNCGCCCGTCCTGGGGCAAGCGTTTCTCCGCGATATCCAGCCGGGCCATGACCTTGATGCGCGAGACAATCGGCGCAGCCAGCTTTCGGGGGGGCGTCAAGACTTCAACAAGATCCCCATCAATCCGATAGCGGATGGAGAGATTGTTTTCGAACGGGTCTACATGGATATCCGATGCCCGCCGCTTGATGGCTTCGTGGATCAAACCATTGATAAGACGAATAACCGGCGCATCATCCTGACCATCCAACAGGTCAGCCGCCTTCGGTAGGTCGTCAATCAGGCTTTCAAGCCCACCGCGGCTTTCGACAGCAGCGTCAATGTCGTCATCCGCCATGGGACCGGTTGCAAACGCTTCGGCCAGGATCTGGTCATACTTGTCCTTGTCAAAAGCCTCGACCGCAAACACGTCGCCAAGCGCGCGGCGCGCCTCGATCAGAGCCAATGGGTCAGCCCCCTGACGGACAGCAACCGTTAGGCGGTCACGTCCGGACAGGACGACCAGACCTTTGTCCTTTGCAAAGGCATAGGTGAATTGTGTGGGGGCGAGTTCAGACGGCATCATTTCGGGGGCGGGCTTCCCAGCACTTCCGTGATGAAATTGTCGATGGAGGATGTGCCATCGCTTTCACCTTCCCACAATTCTTCGGCACGAATGTAGTTGTAGGACCGGCTGGTCGCACCTGCCGCATCCCTACGGTCACGAATAACCGTGGGGCGGATGAAGACCATCAGATTGGTCCGGCCGAGGGATTTTCCTTCCGTGCGGAACAACCGACCCGCAACCGGAATGTCCCCCAGCACCGGAACTTTCTGATTGGAAAATTCCTCTGTCTGCTCGATCAAGCCGCCGAGCACGATGATTTCACCATCATCCGCGATTACACTGGTTGAGATTTCGCGCGTGTTGAAGACCACATCGGTGACGCCGGCGGCGATAGCCCCCGCAACATTCGACACTTCCTGTTCGATCTGCATGCGAATTGTATTGTCGTTGGAAATGCGTGGCGTGACGGTAAGAGACACACCAACATCCTTTCGCTCGACCGTGGTGAACGGGTTGCTGTTATCATCACCCAGGACCTGTCCCGTTGTGATCGGCACGTTCTGACCGACCAGAAGCGAGGATGTTCCATTGTCGAGGGTCATATTGAACGGCTTCGACAAGATACGGGAGTTCGTATCGGCCTCGACAGCTGTCAGCACCGCGCCGAACAGCGTATCACCGTCCTGTCCGCCTACGCCAACGGTCAAACCGGTCAGGCCGAGCAGGGAGTTGAGGGCTGCGGTGGTCAGCGCCTCATTGACGGTCTCATCATCGCCGGAGAAAGGCGTATCATCGCTGATCGCGCCTGCCAGGGTCAGCAGGTTCGGGGCAGATGCGGAGAAATTGGTTGTCGCAAATGGCGTCGAGTTGCTGCCCGTGCCGGACAACAGGAATTGCAGGCCAAGTTGGCGCGCCGTGTCGTCTGACATTTCGACGATGATCGCCTCGACGAGAACCTGAGCCCTGCGACGGTCCAGGTCAGAGATCACGCGCTCAAGGCTGAGGAGTGTTTCCGGCGCGGCGCTGATCACGAGCGAATTCGTGGAATCATGATGCGCGATGGTTGTTGCCTCGTTCGGCTCCGCAAGACCGCGACGCTTGTCGATCGCGTATGCGACTTGCTGAAGAATTGGCACGACCTCGTTTGCGTCAGCATTGTTCAGCGGAACTACACGGATCGTGTCTTTCAACCGGTCGCGTCCGTCCAGGTCGGCTGTAACCAGTTTCGCCCGCTCAACCGCCGCAGGATCCCCCCGGAGGATGAGCGCATTGCCGGCTTCCGATGCGATGGCCTTGAAATTGGTCTTGTAGCTGTCTTCAGACGTGCTCGCATTCAGCGAGGTTAGAATGCTCGCCACTTCCGTGGCAGATGTGTTCGCCAACTGGATGGTCGCTGTCACGGAAGGGTCGACATCAATATTGCCAACCATGTTGCGCAGGCGCGGTACGTTGGACGCATAGTCGACGACCACGAGCGTATTTGACTGGCTGTTGGCGATTACCTGCCCCTGCTCATCAATGATGGGCTTCAGCATTTTTGCCGCTTCCACCGCGTTCACATGCTTCAGATTGAAGATCTCCGTAGTGAACGCATTCGAGCCGTAGGCAGACATACCGGCCTCACCAACAGCGCTCTGTTCCGGGACGATGCGGTAAGTTGCCTTGCCCGCCGGGATCGCCGCGAAACCATGCACGCGAAGCGATGACAGGAAAACATCGAAGACCTGCTGGCGCGTCAACGGCGTGGTCGAAGACACGGTGATGCGCTTGGTGCGCGCTTCGGGGTGAACCACGAATGTGTATCCGGTGACCGTCGACACATCCGCAATCAGGGCCGAAAGTTCGACGTCTTCGAAATTGAGCACGTGACGCGCTGTATCTGAAGGCGCCTGATTAGCGAGGGCAAAAGCGGACGGTGTCGCCGCTATGAACGCTGTTGCAGACAAGAGGGTTTTGAGTTTCATCGGGATCGGGCCTCCTCTGGCGCGAGCGTGTGGTCGAATGTTTGTCCATCGCGGTCGAGCGTCAGCCGAACCGGGGCGGGATCTGAAAATTTGCGGGCGAGTTCTGCGGGCGGCACGTCTGTGATCGCGGCGCCGTCGAGGCCGATCACGACATCACCCGGTCGAAGGCCGGCCTGGATGAGAACAGTCTCATCGCCGCGCGAGCCGATCCGGTAGCCAACGAAATCGGTTCCGCGGTGAACCGGATCAATCGTGATGCTGGATACCAGATCCGCGCGCGCGACCCGGGATGTCGTTGTATTGGGAGACAAGCCGTCGCGCGCCTCGTTACTGCCGGGAGTTGTCAGCACTGACAGTAATCCCGCGCCGCCCTCCATGAGCAGGGCTTCGGTTTGTCCCGCCTTTCGGAGGGTCACCCGATCTGCATAGATTCGGTGAAGTGTGACGCCATCCAGAATGACTTCTCCCGGCCTGTAGGCCGCAGTCTCGTTGTTCGGTGTCGTGATCCAGGCAATGCCATCGGCCTCGTCTGAAGAGGCGCGAACGCCGCGGAGACGCAAGTTCAGGCTGGTCTCCGGAGCATCGGGTGTGTCGGCCAGAATCGCCGCACCGGCACCGAAGGGATTCTCATGAATCAGTCGGGATGTATCCACCGCGATTGCTGATGTTGTGACCATTGGTCCCGGTACCGAAGCACGTACAGGAATGTCTGGCGACACAGCCCCGCCGGGCTCAATGGCAAGCCAAGCGAGCTTGGCAGCACTCAGGCCGAGTCCGATCACAAGAACGGCTTCAATTGCGCGCAATGCCGGGCTGGCACCCTGCCGCGCAATCTTCGCAAGAGATTCGAACCGTTCCACGCTCAACTCGACCCACTTTCCCCGGTCATTCAACGACCAATGGGCTCGCGATTCGTGTCGCAAGCCCTTTNACTCAATCTCTCAACCTGGATCAGATCGCNANGTTTGGTCGGCGTCTCACCAGATAACTCTTTAACTCGCGCGGATTCTCGCGAACCGCGCCTGCCAATCAGGTCAGCAGATCCACCGGCACATCGAGGGCGTCTGCCAATCGCTTCGCCGTCTTNAGGCCGTAAGACATTCCGCGCTCGATCGCCGAAATGTGGTTCGGCCGGATGCCGCACAGATCACTCAAGTCCTTCTGCGTCATCAGTCGGTATTGCCGGACAACCCTTACCGGGTTTTCGCCCTCGCGAATCCGCTCAGAGACTTCCTCCGGCACATTTGCGGCGGCATCGCTTTCGACCGAGTTCAGTTGCTGCGCCAGGCCGGCGACCGACTGTTCAAGGTCAGACACCTTCTTCTCAAGGTCCAAAACCTTGATTTCCAAGGAATAAACCAGCTCAAAGTCGCTTGACACAGCTATGCCCCTCTGCAGTTGCTGCACCGATATGCGCTTTTCTGTACGGTTTAATGTCGGGAGTAATAAAGTTCTGTGACAGCCTCAGCCGGCGTCCCGTCTTGCGGGCCATAATCGCTTAACCGAATCGCCGCCTCCTCAGGCTACGCGATTTCGGGAGCTGACCATGTCGATTAAATGGGTTCGCCGCAGGGCGCATATGCGCCGCCTTCCGTCCGGCCAAACTGTTGAGGTTGCGGCCTCCTGGATGCCCATTGAACGCAATGAAAGCGGCAGTCCGGAGCGATCGAGTCATTCCGCATGCCCAATCTGCGGCGCGCCGATCCTCAGCCAGCGCATGCCAAATGGCGGCTGGGTTCACTATGAGCGTCACCGCAATTTCAGCCGGATCAAACATCCCTGCTTTTATAGAGGGGATGATATGGCCCCGGCACGCGACGAGGAAACAGGCGACCTATTCGCAGAGCTCTGACGCGCACATTTTACCCCGCTCACACGATTATGGAGTACACATTTTCGCGCACCCATGAGCATTGGGGATGATCTCGCCCCTGCGCGGTGTTACCAGTCCTGTTCAAACGGCGAACGAACGCGCGCCGATGTAATACAGGATCATCGTCATGACGAACTTCGACGCACTGAAATCCATGGAACAACGCCTGCTCTGGCTGTCATCCTGGATCGTGCATAACGCCAACCATCTTCGCCCCAAGGAAGACGGAGACGTTAAAGTCGGCGGCCATCAGGCTTCCTGCGCGTCGATGGTGTCCATCATGACCGCGCTCTACTTCCACACATTGCGCCCGGAAGACCGCGTTGCGGTGAAGCCCCACGCATCACCTGTCTTTCACGCCATGCAATACATGATGGGAAACCAAACGCGCGAAAAACTCGAAAACTTTCGCGGCTATGGCGGCGCCCAATCCTATCCCAGCCGCACCAAGGATGTGGATGACGTCGACTTCTCCACAGGATCGGTCGGGCTTGGCGTTGCAATCACGGCCTTCGCCTCCTTGATGCAGGACTATCTGGAAGCGAAGAATTGGGCCGGCGACCGAAAACTGGGGCGCATGATTGCTCTGGTTGGCGATGCCGAACTCGACGAAGGCAATGTCTATGAATGCCTGCAGGAAGGCTGGAAGCATGGCCTGCGCAATACATGGTGGGTGATCGACTATAATCGCCAGAGTCTGGACGGCGTGGTCCATGAGGGGCTTTGGGAAAAGATCGACGCGATCTTCAAGGCGTTCGGCTGGCGAACCGTGGTGCTGCGTCACGGCGTGTTGCAACGAGCCGCCTTTGAAGAACCCGGTGGTGAGGCGCTGAAGGAATGGATCCAGTCCTGTCCAAATGCTGACTACTCTGCCCTCACCTATCAGGGCGGCGCTGCATGGCGCAAACGCCTGTTGGATGATATTGGCGACCAGGGCGATGTTACCGCCTTGTTGGAAAAGCGAAGCGATGAAGAGCTAAGCGCGCTCATGAACAATCTGGGCGGGCAGTGCGTTCAGACGCTGACAGACGCATTCGACAGTATCAACGATGATCAGCCTACAGTCTTCCTTGCCTACACGATCAAGGGCTGGGGCACGCCGCTGGCCGGACACAAGGACAACCATGCCGGCCTGATGAACCCGCCGCAAATGGCAGACTTCCAGAAGCGCATGAATGTGCCCGAAGGGCAGGAATGGGAGAGATTGGCAGGCATCGACGATCCCGACGCGCTTCAGGCACTGATGGACAGTGCCGCCTTCTTCGCAGAGGGGCGCCGCCGCTTTGAAGCCCCACGAGTGGAGAGCTCCGGGCCGGTATTCCTTGACGATCGAAACCAGTCGACTCAAGCAGGCTTCGGAAAGATTCTGGACGCAATCGCCAAATCCGACAGCGAACTGGCGGATCGAATCCTCACCACCTCACCTGACGTTACTGCATCAACCAATCTTGGCCCGTGGGTAAACAGGCGTAGCCTGTTCGCACGCGAGTCCAAGGGAGATACGTTCCGGGAACAGAGAATCCCCTCGACGCAGAAATGGCAGTTCTCCCCCGAGGGCCAGCATATCGAACTTGGCATTGCCGAAATGAATTTGTTCCTGATGCTGGGCGCAGCGGGATTGTCACACAGCCTCTTTGGTGAACGTATCCTTCCCATCGGCACAGTGTATGACCCCTTTGTGGCGCGTGGCCTGGATGCGCTGAATTATGCCTGCTATCAGGATTCCCGCTTCATCATTGTCGGAACGCCATCGGGCGTCACGCTGGCCCCGGAAGGTGGCGCGCACCAGTCTATCGGCGCGCAGCTAATCGGCATGAGTCAGGACGGNCTNGTCTCATTCGAACCGGCATTCCTGGATGAGTTGTCCATCATCATGGATTGGTCNTTCGANTACCTNCAGCGCAGCGGCGAAGGCGACCCCGATGAACGCACATGGCTCCGCGATGAAACAGGCGGCTCCGTTTATCTTCGGCTGACCACCCGCTCCATTGACCAGCTTGGCCTCAAAGCACGCGACGACGCAGAGTTTCAGCGCGGCGTTGTCGATGGTGGCTATTGGCTGCGCGAACCCGGTCCGAACTGCGAAGTCGTGATCGCCTATCAGGGCTGTGTCGCGCCGGAGGTAATTGAAGCGGCCGGCCGCATCGGCAATGACCGGCGTGACATCGGCGTATTGGCAATTACCTCAGCTGACAGACTGAACTCGGGCTGGACCGCCGCAAGGCGTGCGAGAGCCAGAGGTCATGTGGATGCTACCAGCCAGATTGAACGACTGATGGGGTCGGTCTCACGCGATGCAACCCTGATCACGGTGACGGATGGCCATCCGGCGACGCTGGCCTGGATCGGCTCGGTCATGGGACACCGCACAGCGCCGCTCGGCGTGGAGCATTTCGGTCAAACCGGCACAATCAACGATCTCTATCGGCACTTCATGATTGATGCCGACGCCATCGTCTCCGCCGCAAACCACCTCTCAGCCGGGCGCAAGATACGCCTCGCGAAACAGATCTGACCACTCGCCGTCGCCAGCCGGTCACCAGTCAATCTCCGGCTCACCGACCCAGATGGGGGAACTCCATGCGCGCACAGGCCTGTCCTGAAGCGTGGGAATGGTCACGCGTATAGGCGCCGCCTGTTCTACGCGGGCATAATAGATCGCGTGCCCGACGGCTGGCGCCGTCCACTCTGCTTCGAAGTCCAGCCCCAGATCTCCGCTGCGATGAAATACCGGCTCCCACTCCGCATCTTCGCCGAACACGTAGCGGTAGACTTCAATCTCCGAGATGCCGTCCGTTCCATGAACTTCCAGCCGGAAATCAAGCTCCGTCACATCTTCTGAGAGAACACTGCCCATCGGCTGACCATTGGCAGAAAAGTCGAGCAGGATGCGCTCACCCGTCGTGCCATACATGGCCCCATCCCGCATGGACTGCAGGAGTGCGTCACGGGTTAGTTCAGGGGCCATGATAGCCGTTAGTCCGTTGGCGCGTTTGCCCGGCTGTCCGTTGTGATCGTCTGACGCCGCCAGCGTGAACAGCTTCATCCCCGCCGCCCAGGCGTCTCGCACATAATGCGCCCCGCGTTTCGACAGGGAAAAGCCAGGCGTACTTCCCGCATTCTCATAGGATAGCGGGTCGGATGGGTCGTACATCTCGCTCTGGCCGTGGGCGCTGAATATCTCGATGTGACGCATCTGTCGCGGGAAACGGTGTGAGCCGTCAAAGTTCGCGCCGCCCCAGCCGATGCCTGTGTGATGCGTCGCGACAATCATCTGCTCTCGATCAATATCCTCTTCGAGCGCAGTCAATTTGTCTTCGTTCATCCCCCTGCCCGCGCCATACCGTTGGCTTTCAATGGCAGGTCCGGAGCAAGTCGGAAAATAGCCATCCAGATGATAGCCGATACCGCCTTCGAACCCGAGGATCGTTACGAACTCGCCGGGCGCGTTGTATGACTCACACCAATCCTGGGTCTTTTGCCAGTATCCCGCTTCCAATCCAAACACATGATTGGTTAGCGCCGCATAGTCGAGCGCGGAGACATCTCGCGCATATGTATAATGATCAGGATCCGCAAGCGAGCTCAGCGCGTCCGCGCTCCAGGCATTGTGAGAGTGCAGGTCTCCCCACCACGGTCCGTTCGGCGTGTCCGTAATCCGAACGGG
Organism: Hyphomonas sp. TMED31; assembly: GCF_002172815.1. Lineage (NCBI taxonomy): Bacteria > Pseudomonadati > Pseudomonadota > Alphaproteobacteria > Hyphomonadales > Hyphomonadaceae > Hyphomonas > Hyphomonas sp. TMED31. Next base: position 19,311 of record NZ_NHCK01000024.1, read on the forward strand.
ATTGGACAAGGTGCCACTGACATCGAACCGATAGACGCCTGGTTCGTCCAGAGTGACGACGCGTTCAGCGCGTCCCGTGTACAGGATCATCTCATCAAGGACCTCTCCGTCCAGCGATAGATTCACGCTGTCTTCGCTGGCGGACAGATTGTCATACTTGTCGCGTGAAATGATCTCTATCTTGAACGGCTCACCCGGCCGTACAGATGACGGCACGATGACTTGCCGGGACGCTGTCGATCCTGCCTCTACGACAAAGGTCGGGTCCTGTGCCATGCGAACCTTGTTCACATCCACGCGCACCGGAAATGCCCCACTGGCGACCCAGGGCGTGGTAGTGGAATAGGTCATGACGACTTCGCCGCCGGGCGGAATATCCGCGCCCTTCAGCACGGCCGTGACCCGCTGGCCGTGACGCTCTGCCGCCGCCTTTCCCACATCGTCAAACTGCAGCCTGCGGATGCGAAGACTGAATTTCGCCTTCGGTGCATCGGGCGACGTAACGGTGACCGTGTCCCAGAGCATGATCTCCCGCGTGTCAGCCCGGCCCGTAAATATGTAGCCGATCGCGACGCCGATCACGTCTACAATGGAAGCTGGCTTCTGCAAGGTTTTGGTAAGCGAGTAGCTGAGGTCATAGGTCAGCGCAGCATTGGGCAGCTGCGTACTGATATTCGAACCGCGCTTGAGACCATCCGGAAAGGCAATTCTGACGCGTATAGGCGCAGATACGTGGGCCGGCATGACAGCTGGTTCCACAACGGCAGTAATGTTCGGATTGATCTCTTCCGCTTTATTCTCGAAAGTTTCCATCCGGCTGATCCTCTGCCACAGGAAGCCCACAATAAAGAAAACGGCCACGCCAATCAGAATGTACTTCGCAATACGACGTTTTTTCATAAAACTCCCTCCCCGGAGCTTATTTGAAATCAGGGATTTGGAATAGATTGAGTGACAAGGCGAACATCACCGATCAATCCGATCTTTGGATGCTTCTTCTCTCCAAGCCCTGCCATGAATTCCATTTTCGGTTCTTCACCGGACTCTGCTCGCGCAACCAGTTCGTGGAACCGAGGCGGCGTTACGGTCAGCGTGATCTGGTTCTCGCCTGCGTGAAGCGCGGAGGAGATATCGATCTCATATGGTGGCAGCACAAGCCGCCCCAAGTCGCTTCCATTCACCGAAACCGCCACGCTACCTTCGACGCGCTCCATCACCAGATAGATCGGACCCGGGATCTCGGACACAGAAGTGATGGTTGAATAGACGAGCCCTGTCCCTTCGTCACGAAATCCTTCAAGGCTTGCCGCATCAACGAGTGGAGACTCCAACTCGGCCTCAAAGGTGCCAGCCTTCAGCGACCACTCTGTCAATGAAATGCCTTCGCCAATGGGCAACGACTCGTAGACGACAGCGCCGGGCAGTTCGCCGGGCGTCTCGATCAGGAAGAGAGACGCCAGAGCCGGAAAGGCAAGCTCGAGCTGCTCTTGGCTGGCCTCCTCAAATTTGAATGTCTGACCTGTTTTCGGATCAAATGCATAGAGACTGCTACCCTCATCCAGCGTCACGTCCACAGTCACGCGGGTCGCCGTCGCACTCTGGTTTGAGAGGAAGTGAATTGCGCTATCATCCGACTGAACACGGGTAACCCGGCGTACAGTGCTGGCCCCGGCAAAGACGAAGTTTCCTTTCGCCCAGGCTTGCAACGCGCCCGCATCCGACAATGTACGGTTGGCTTCCAGCACGCGCATAATCTCGGCGATTTGGGCATCTCTCACCTGATGATCCAAATAACCTGGCTGACGGGTTGGTGCGCGCCCCATGATAGCGACGCGATCCGATATGGCCGCAAGCGCCTGGGCCGATTCCAGCTCGATCCACGGCGCATCAAACAACAGGATTTTCTGGTCCGTATTGAGCGTATCGAGACGATGCGTGAGTGCGTCATCATTTATCCAGGTCCATGTAATGCCACGCTCATCCAGTTCTTTCACGATCGGCATGAGGCGTTCGAGCCAAAGCGTG